>NZ_JBANBA010000005.1:0-163701 GCF_059803475.1 Bradyrhizobium sp. UFLA05-89
AAGGGCGTCGACAATCTCGCCTTCAAGATCAGGGAGGTCGCCCGCCAGCACGACATTCCGATCGTCGAGAACGTGCCGCTGGCGCGCGCGCTCTATGCCACCGTTGAGATCGACCAGGAAATCCCGGTCGAGCACTACCATGCTGTTGCCGAGGTCATCGGCTACGTCATGCGGCTGAAGCGTGGATTCGGCGCCGGACGGAAATAGAGCACCCGAAAAGTACCGGAAATGGCCGTAAACTGGGAATCAGCGTACGTTTCGCCCCTGCCGCCCTTGCGCCTGCGGGTCCGATTCAGGCAGGGAGGGTCCGTTGCGCGCGGTTCGCGCGTTCTTTTCCTGTCGACAGGCTGCGATGACCTGGGATGACCGCTGAGACCGACCACAACCTGCCACGCGAGTCTGTTGCGGTGCATGAGCCGCCGCAACGCTCGGGCAGCATCGCGCTGGTGTTCCTCGTAGCGGCGACGCTCGTGGCGGTCGCCGTCGGGCTCATGACACTCGGCCGGACGCAGGCGCAGCCCTATATCCTCGGTATCCTCGCCGTGCTGGCGATGGTCGGTCTGTTCAACCTGTTCGCCTTTGCCGCCGGCATCGTTCGTTTCGCCGACCGCAATCTCGACGATCCCATCATTGCCCGCATCTCCGATCATGCCTTTGACGGGCTCGCGGTGACCGATCCGCGCGGCCATGTCGTCTATTCCAATGCGGCCTACCTGACCATGACCGGCGCCTCCGGCCCGCAGGACGTGCGGCCCGTCGAGCGGGTCTTCATCGGCAATCCAGATGTGTCGGAGGCCGTGTTTCGCCTGCTGAAGGCCGCGCGCGAAGGCAAGCGGCAGCAGGAGGAGGTGCGCATCTCCGGCCATGACGGCAGCCAGGGGCGCTGGCTGCGGATGCGGGTGCGCCCGCTCGGCACGGGCAAGCGCGAGGCCAGATATGCGGTGTGGTCGATCGCCGACATCACCCGCGACCGCGAGCGCCAGGAGGACGTGTTCCAGGAGCTCCAGCACGCGATCGAATATCTCGATCATGCGCCGTGCGGCTTCTTCTCGGTCAATCCGGCCGGTGAGCTCGCTTACGTCAACGCGACGCTCGCCAACTGGCTCGACTATGATCTCGCCGAGATCGGCTCGGGCGGCCTCAAACTCACCGACATCGTCTCCGGCGATGGCGCCTCACTGCTGACCTCCATCGTGGCGGTGCCGGGCGAAGTGAAGACGGAAGTCTTCGACATCGACCTGCGCATGCGCACCGGCAGGACCATGCCGGTGCGGCTCTATCACAAGCTGGCCTTCGGAGCCGACGGCACGCCGGGCCCGTCGCGCACCCTCGTGATCAGCCGTGCCCGCGACGAGCGCAGCGATCCCGACCGCGCCGCCGAGGTGCGCTTCATGCGCTTCTTCGACCACACGCCGATGGCGATCGCCACCGTTGATCGCGGCGGCAATGTGGTGCGGGCGAATGCGCGTTACGCCAAGCTGGCGCAGGGCCTCGGCCTCGACAGCGCCAGCAGATCGATCTTCCGCGCGATCAATTCGCGCGACCGGAACCTGCTGATCGCGGCAATCAACCAAGCCGCCGAAGGGAAGGGCGACATCGCGCCGGTCGAGGTGGCGCTGGAGGGAACGAAGGAGCGCTGGGGGCAGTTCTTCGTTACTCCGGTCGACGAGGGCGAGAACGACGCCGAGGCCGCGATCGTGCACATGCTCGAGACCACCGAGCGGCGTGCGCTGGAGAACCAGATCAACCAGTCGCAGAAGATGGAGACGGTCGGCCAGCTCGCCGGCGGCATCGCCCACGACTTCAACAACGTGCTGTCCGCCATCATGATGGCGAACGACTTCCTGTTGAACGCGCACAAGCCGACCGATCCGTCGTTCCAGGACATCATGCAGATCAAGCAGAACGCTACGCGGGCTGCGACCCTGGTGCGGCAGCTGCTCGCGTTCTCCCGCCGGCAGACGCTGCGGCCGCAGGTGCTCGATCTCGGCGATGCGCTCTCCGATCTCACCATGCTGCTCCGCCGATTGATCGGCGAGAAGGTGAAGCTCGATCTCGTCCACGGCCGCGACCTCTGGCCGGTCAAGGTCGACGTCTCCCAGTTCGAACAGGTCATCGTCAATCTCGCCGTGAACGCGCGCGATGCGATGCCCGACGGCGGCAAGCTGATCATCCGCACCGCCAACGTCGCCACGGACGAAGCGGGCAAGCTCGCCTATAAGGGCATGCCGGCGGCGGACTATGTGCGGATTGAGGTCGCCGACACCGGCACCGGCATCCCCGCCGACATCCGTGACAAGATCTTTGAGCCGTTCTTCTCGACCAAGGAGGTCGGCAAGGGCACTGGCCTCGGGCTGTCGACGGTCTACGGCATCGTCAAGCAGACCGGCGGCTTCATCTACGTGGATTCCGAGCCGGGCAAGGGCACTTCGTTCCACATTTTCCTGCCGCGGCATCATGTCGAACCCGAAGCGCAGGTCGAGACGCCGGTGACCGGAACGGCCGCCGTCGCCCAGACGAACGGCGCGGCCAAGGAAGCGCCCGCGGCGGAAGCAAAGCCGCGCACCGATCTCACGGGGCAGGGCACCATCCTGCTCGTCGAGGACGAGGAGGGCCTGCGCGCACTCAACGCGCGCGGCCTGCGCTCGCGCGGCTACACGGTGGTCGAGGCCGAGAACGGCGTCGAGGCCATGGAGGTGCTGGACGAGCAGAGCGGCGCGATCGATCTCGTCGTCTCCGACGTCGTGATGCCGGAGATGGATGGTCCGACGCTGCTGAAGGCGATGCGGGAGAAGAACCCCGACATCAAGTTCATCTTCGTCTCCGGCTATGCCGAGGATGCCTTCGAGAAGAGCCTGCCCGAAGGCCAGCAGTTCGACTTCCTGCCAAAACCGTTCACGCTGAGCCAGCTCGTCGCCGCCGTGAAGGAGACGATGAAGGCTGTGTGAGGGCGTCCCGTCAGGTTGGGACAGACGGACCGCAATCCCCCCCGTCGTCCTGGCGAACGCCAGGACCCATACCGCGTGATCTATCGATAGAACTCCGGGGCGAGTACCGTCCGCCTGACCAAACCCTGGGGTAATGGGTCCTGGCTTTCGCCAGGACGACCTCAGGGAGGCAAGGTGCTTCCAAAAGCCGCCGTTTCCGAAATTAAGATTGGCATTGGTGCCTGCTCGCAAATGACAGGTAATTCCGCACCGCCCCGCGACTGAGGGCCGCAGCCGAAGGTTTCGAAACCGGCTTCACTTTTCGGTTCCACTGACCATCTTAATGGCACTTCCCCATGCCGGGGATTTGGGAAACGCACATGAATTTCTCGTTACGTAGCCGGCGTCTCGTGAAGACGATGGCCGTCGTGCTGGCGCTGGCGCTGCCGACCGCGCTCGCGATCACCTCCGCCGATGCCCGCGTCGGTGGCGGCTTCTCGTCGGGCTCGCGCGGTTCGCGGACCTTCTCCGCGCCGCCGTCGACCTCGACCGCCCCGGGCACGGCCACACCCTTCAACCGCACCTATAGTCAGCCGGGCGCGAACTCGACCGCGCCGATGGGCGGCGGCATGTTCAACCGCCCGGGCGGCAGCATGCTGCGCGGGCTCGCCGCCGGCTTCATCGGCGCCGGCCTGTTCGGCCTGTTGTTCGGCGGCGGCCTGTTCGGTGGGCTGGGCGGCCTGTCGTCGATCCTCGGCCTGATCATCCAGATCGTGCTGGTGGTGTTCCTGGTGCGGATGGCGATGTCCTGGTGGCAGCGTCGTCACGCGTCGCAGGCGGCCTATGCCGGCGCCGGCGCGGGCAGCGGACCGCAGCCGAGCTATCGCAGTGGACTTGGTTTCGGGCTCGGCGCCAATAACGCGCCGCTCGAGATCCAGCCGGCCGACTATGAGGCCTTCGAGCGCCTGCTCGGGGATATCCAGACCGCATGGTCGAACGAGGATGTCGCCAAACTGCATACGCTCGCGACGCCGGAGATGGTCGCCTATTTCGAGAAGGATCTGGCTGAGAACCGCGCCCGCAACGTCGTCAACAAGGTCTCCAACGTGAGACTGCTGCAGGGCGACCTGTCGGAAGCATGGCGCGAGGACGTGACCGACTATGCCACCGTCGCAATGCGCTTCGCGCTGACTGACAAGACGGTCGATCGCAACACCGGCGCGATCGTCGCCGGCAGCGAGCAGCCGAGCGAAGTCACTGAGGTCTGGACCTTCGCGCGCCGGCCCGGCAGCAACTGGGAACTGTCGGCAATCCAGCAGACCAACTGATCGCCAGCCAATGAGGAACAAGGGCGTCGTGCCGCGGCACGGCGCCTTTTTTGTTTGGGTGCTTCACGTCGGGGCGGCGGAATAATGCGGCACGCCTCGGGTTCAAGTCAGGCGGCGGCCAAAATACAATCATAACTGGAGGAAGCGATGACCCGTTTCGTGAGACCGACGACATTCCCCAGCCTCGCGTTTGCCGTGGCTGCGGCAACCTTGCTTGCGGCGCCGTCTGCGCTGGCGCAATCGGCCGACATAACCTTCTTCGTCACCTCCAGCGGTCCCGGCAAGGGCGCTGATCTCGGCGGCCTCGATGGCGCCGACGCGCAATGCCAGAAGCTCGCGCAGGCCGCCGGCGCCAGCACCAAGACCTGGCACGCGTATCTCTCGACACAGGCTGCCGACGGCAAGCCGGCGGTCAACGCGCGTGACCGCATCGGCAAGGGGCCGTGGCAGAATGCGAAGGGCGTCGTGATCGCCAAGGACGTTGCTGATCTGCACAGCCCCGCCAATAATCTCACCAAGCAGACCGCGCTGAGCGAGAAAGGCGAGGGGATCAATGGTGTTGGTGACCAGCCGAACCGGCATGATGTCCTCACGGGATCGCAACCCGACGGCACCGCGTTCGCCGGTGCAGACGATCGCACCTGCAAGAACTGGACGTCGAGCACGCAAGGTGCCGCGATGGTTGGCCATCTCGACCGCCGTGGCCTGCGCGACGACGAGCCCTCGAAATCCTGGAACAGCTCGCATCCCTCGCGAGGACCGGAAGGCGGCTGTTCGCAGGCCGACCTGAAGAGCACCGGCGGCGACGGGCTGCTCTACTGCTTCGCGGTGAACTGACCGAAGGTCATTCCGGAGCGATGCGAAGCATCGAACCCGAATGCGCAATTGCGCATTGTGGGATCTCGAGATTCCGGGTTCGGTCCTTTCGAACCGACCCGGAATGACGGAGTTTGGGTCGCGTGCTACGTTCGCATCGGAATTGTCACGGGACCTCCTCATGAAATACGAGCTCTATTACTGGCCCGAGATCCAGGGCCGCGGCGAATATGTGCGGCTGGCGCTGGAGGAGGCGAAAGCGGCCTATGTCGACGTCGCGCGGGGCCCTCGCGGCACTGCTGCGATGATGAAGATGATGAAGGCGCATAGCGGCATGCCGCCCTTTGCGCCGCCGTTCCTCAAAGCCGGCAAGCTCGTCATCGGCCAGACCGCCAACATCCTGCTTTATTTGGGCGGCCGCCATGGCCTCGCGCCAAAGACCGAGGCCGGCAAATTGTGGGTTCATCAGCTCCAGCTCACGATCGCCGACTTCGTGCTGGAGATTCACGACACCCATCATCCGCTCGGGCCGTCGCTCTACTACGAGGACGCGCGGCCGGCTGCGAAGAAGCGTACGGCCGGGTTCTGGAAGGAGCGCGTGCCGAAATATCTCGGCTATTTCGAGGAGCTGCTCGATGCCAATGGCGGCGTCTACGTCACCGGCCGCAGACTGACCTATGTCGATCTCTCGCTGTTCCAGATCGTCGACGGCCTGCGCTACGCGTTTCCAAAGCGCATGCGCGCCTTCGAGGAGGAGATCCCCGGCCTCGTCGCTCTGCGCGAGCGCGTCGCGGTGCGGCCGAACATCAAGGCCTATCTCGCCAGCGAGCGCCGGATAGCCTTCAACGAGCAGGGCATCTTCCGCCGCTACAGGGAACTCGACGCGTAAGCTACCAGACGCCCGGCAGCAGCCGAGGGCGCACGCGCAGCGCATAGTCGGCATAGCCCGGCAGGCCCTCGGTCAAGGTGCGCTCCTCGATGCGGATGCGGATCGCAAACAAGACGAGGAACAGCGGCGCCATCGCGACGCCCCACCATGAGCCGACCAGCAGCGGCACGCCAAGGAAGAACAGCACCATGCCGCTGTACATGGGATGTCGCACATAGGCGTAGGGTCCGGTCGAAACCACGTGCTGCGCGCGCTTCGTTTGCAGCTTCACCACGGGTGCGGCGAACGAGTTCTCGCGAAACACCCATAGCGTGAAGGCGGTTGAGGCGAGGTACAGCGCGAAGCCGAGCACCTGCAAGGCAAGCGGCATTTCGGAGACGCGATAGCGCCGTTCCAGCCCCATCGCGACCAGCCAGATCAACATGACCACGATGAATACGGCCATGAAGGCCTTGTCGGCGGCCGGCTGATCCTTCTGGATGACGGGTCCAAGACGTTCGGCGAGCAGCGCCGGGTCGAGCCGGTATAGCCACCAGCCGCAGAGCGGGCCGAGCAGGGCGGAGGTGATCAGCATCACCCATGCACCCGGCCAATCGAGCGTGCCGGCGCCGGCAAACAGCAGCGCGCCCATCGCGATGACGACGATCGAGTTCTGCAAGAGCAGTCTTGCGATCATGCGCGTTTCCCTGCAATTCGCACATGATGCTATCGCCGCTATCTGGCAAAGATGCGGCCTGAAGGGATCGAGAGCCGGGGTCAGGCGTACTGATCGATCCGCGTGCCCTGGCCCGGCGGCAGCGGCGGAGCCGGCGGCGGCTGATAACTGGAATCGGAATCGTTGGTCTTGGTCTGGTCGTCCTGTTGCTTGGTCGTGTCGTAGTTCGGCACCACGATCGCGATCGACGGCGGCGCAACGCTGGAAACACTCATCACGCAAATCCTCACAGATTGAAACACGCGAACATGACCCGCGGGAGCCGAAGCTTCCGTGAAGCAGATCGTTAAAATGCGAGGGATTTTTGGGAGCGGAAGGCTGAGGACGGTGGCTTTTGTCACCGCAATTGAGAGTGCCTCAGCAAGAGCACCGCTCTCTCCACGTCATTGCGAGCCGACGTTCGCGCGTAGCGCGGCGCGATGACAGGAAGCAATCCAGATCTTTCCGCCGGAGATAGTCTGGATTGATTCGCTGCTCTCGGCAATGGCGGAGTATGTGACAGGCGGCTTCGCGACAGGTATTCATCGCGCCCGCGGTCACCAGCGCGAAGCGCCCCGTCTATTCGTCCTTCGGCCGCGTGATCGCGATCGCGGCTTCGCTTTTGGTGCGCGTGCACTCCATGTTCAGCCGCTTGTAGCGCATCGATACCTTGTCGCCGCGCAAGATGCCCATGCGCTTCAGGCAGCGCGACGCACCGGTCGCGGTGTCGTCCTTCGGCAGCGTGAAGATGATCGCCGCCGCCGAGGCGATCAGATCATAGAACTGCGGCGTCGGCCGACGATCGCCCTTGGCATAGAGCTCGTTGGAATAGGTCTGCCCCTGCGCGCGACAGCCGAGCGACAATTCCTTCGCCGCCGGGTGGGTGAGATAGATGATGTTGGCCGCCTTGAAGTTGACCTTCAGCCCGTCAATGCCACTGCCGAGCTGTTTCGCAATATCGTCGCACTGGTCCGCACGCGCAGGCGAGGCGAGAGCGACAAGGCCGGTGATTGCGGCGGCGGCCAGAATCGCGCCGCGAACGTCGAATTTGAAAATCATGATGAAAAGCCCCTTCGGCGCTATAAAAGCGTCGCAGCGCGCGAAGCGCAAGGGTCGCGTTGGCGGTTGTGCGGGCCCAAGGCTCCGGTTCTTCAGAACCCGTAGATCGCCACGCCCACCGCAAAGGCAACCAACATCAACATGTTGAACAGCGTCGGTGCGCTGACGAGCAGCGTGGCGAGAGCAAGGCGCTGATTGCGGAGCGCGCAGGCGATGGCGCAGGCGGCCATCAGCGGGAAGGCGATGAACTGGGCCGGGGTCTGGAAGGCGCTGATGCCGGCGAAATCGAAGCCGTGCAGCACCACCGAAGGCATGTCGTGCAGCCAGGTCGTCACGATGATGGCGGCAAGCGCGAGAATTGCGCCACGCAGCCGTCCCATGGCCGCGCAGGCGAGCGCCATTAGCGCCAGCACGGGATGCGTGGCGATGTGCGCCTTGATCAGGAAACCGCCGAGACCCGGGCCCGGGATCTCCGACATGTCGCCAAACAGCGTCGAGACGTTGGATAGCCCGTCAAAAGCCTCCAGCACCGCGACGGCGAGAAGGACCAGCAAAAGACCGAACGGGCGGCGTGTCGGCAGGGTCGGGACCGGCACGGTGTCAGGTGTGATCGCAGGGGCAGGCATTCGTCATTTCGATTGCTGGAGGGCGTCCGAGAACCTTCCCTTTGTAGGAAAAGGGCTTAGAAGGGTTCAAACCTTGGCGCCTTCGTCGTGCCCAGCCGATCTAACCCGAGACCAGACCATGAACGCTCCCACTGCCTTTCCCGACCAGTCCCAGCCCGTTCCGCCCTACAAGCACACCCCGCTGTTTCCGCTGGGCAAGGACGAGACGCCCTACAAGAAGGTTTCGAGTGAAGGCGTGCGGGTCGAGAAGGTCCTGGGCAAGGACATGCTGGTGGTGTCGCGCGAGGCGCTGCGGGCTCTGTCGGAGGCGGCTTTCGGCGAGATCAACCACTATCTGCGGCCGGGGCATTTGAAGCAGCTCCGCGCGATCCTGGAAGACCGCGAGGCCAGCCCGAACGATAAGTTCGTCGCGCTCGACTTCCTGAAGAACGCAAATATCGCGGCCGGCGGCGTGCTGCCGATGTGCCAGGACACCGGCACCGCGATCATCATGGGCAAGAAGGGCTGCAACGTCATCACCGACGGCGAGGACGAGGCGGCGCTGTCGGAAGGCGCGCGCGACGCGTACCTCCGCCGCAACCTTCGCTACTCGCAGGTCGCGCCGCTGTCGATGTACGAGGAGAAGAACACCGCCAACAACATGCCGGCGCAGTGCGAGATCTACGCCGAGGGCGACGACGCCTACAAATTCATGTTCATGGCGAAGGGCGGCGGCAGCGCCAACAAGAGTTTCCTGTTCCAGGCAACGCCCTCGGTCCTCACCAAGGACCGGCTGCTCGCCTTCCTCAAGGAGAAGGTGCTGACGCTGGGCACGGCCGCGTGCCCGCCCTACCACCTCGCGATCGTGATCGGCGGCACCTCCGCCGAGCTCTGCATGAAGACGGTGAAGCTCGCCTCCGCGCGCTATCTCGATGCGCTGCCGACCCACGGCTCGCCTGATGGCAACGCCTTCCGCGACGTCGAGATGGAGCAGGAAATCCACAAGATGACGCAGTCGCTCGGCGTCGGCGCGCAGTTCGGCGGCAAGTATTTCTGTCACGACGTGCGCGTGATCCGCATGCCGCGCCACGGCGCCTCGCTCCCGATCGGGCTTGGCGTGTCGTGCTCGGCCGACCGCCAGGTGCTAGGCAAGATCACCAAGGACGGCGTCTATCTCGAGGAGCTCGAGCACAATCCCGCGCAGTATCTGCCGCAGGTCGAACAGACGCTCGGCGGCGAGGTCGTGAAGATCGACCTCAACCAGCCCATGAAGGATATCCTGGCGACGTTCGCGAAATATCCGATCAAGACGCGGGTCTCGATGACCGGCACCATGATCGTCGCGCGCGACTCCGCGCACGCCAAGTTGCGCGAGCGGCTGGAAAAGGGCGAGCCGTTGCCGGATTACTTCAAGAACCATCCGGTCTATTACGCCGGCCCCGCGAAAACGCCCGAGGGCTACGCCTCTGGCGCGTTCGGTCCGACCACGGCGGGCCGGATGGATTCCTTCGTCGACCAGTTCCAGGCTGCCGGTGGCTCGATGGTGATGGTCGCCAAAGGCAACCGCGCGCCGGCCGTGCGCGAGGCCTGCAAGAAGTATGGCGGCTTCTATCTCGGCTCGATCGGCGGTGCGGCGGCGAACCTTGCCGAGCACTGCATCAAGAAGGTCGAGGTGCTCGAATATCCCGAACTCGGCATGGAGGCGATCTGGCGCATCGAAGTGGTCGATTTCCCGGCGTTCATCATCATCGACGACAAGGGCAACGACTTCTTCAAGGAGTTGAACCTCGGCTAGTGCGCATCCGCGTAAGAGTTCACAAGGAATCCTGATCAAGTCGCCACGCGTGCGGCCGCGCCGTCGGCCGGACGCGCGGCTTCGATTCGTTCGGCCAGACCATTTCTGCCCGAACCAACCAAGGCTATTCATCTCGTGTCATTCCCGACCACAAGTCCGCCGCTCGCTCGCGCTCTCGCCGAGCGCAACTACGACCGGCCGACCCCTGTTCAGATCGCCGTGCTTGCGGACGAAGCTGTTGACCGCGACCTGCTCGTTTCGGCGCAGACCGGCTCGGGCAAGACCATCGCTTACGGGCTCGCCATCGCAAGCAATCTGCTCGGCAGCCTGGAGCGCTTCGAGCGGGCTGCCGCACCGCTTGCCTTGATCGTCGCGCCTACGCGTGAGCTCGCCTTGCAGGTTCAGCGTGAGCTCGCATGGCTCTATGAACATGCGGATGGGCGCGTCGTCTCCTGCGTTGGCGGTATGGATCCGCGCCGCGAACAGCGCGAGCTTGCCGCCGGCGCTCACATAGTGGTCGGGACGCCCGGCCGATTGAGTGATCATTTGCGGCGCGGCCATCTCGACATCTCGGAATTGAAGACCGTCGTTCTCGACGAGGCCGACGAGATGCTCAATCTCGGTTTTCGCGAGGATATGGAATTCATCCTGGAGACGACGCCGGATACGCGCCGCACGTTGTTGTTCTCGGCGACCTTTCCACGCGGCATCGTTGCGCTGGCAAAGCAGTATCAGCAACGGGCGTTTCGGATCGAGGTCGCCGGCGACCAAGGCGGTCACGCCGATATCGAGTACCGCGCCATCCGGATCGCTCCTGGTGATGTCGAGCACGCGGTCGTCAACGTCTTGCGTTTCTGGGAGTCGCCGAGCGCACTTGTGTTTTGCAACACCAGAGACGCCGTCAGGCATTTGCAGGCGGCGCTGCTCGAGCGCGGTTTTTCCGTGGTCGCGCTCTCCGGCGAGTTGACGCAGAACGAGCGAACCCAGGCTCTGCAGGCGTTGCGGGATGGACGTTCCCGCGTCTGCGTGGCGACCGACGTGGCGGCGCGCGGCATCGACCTGCCGAGCCTCGACCTCGTCATTCACGCGGATCTGCCGAACGATGCGGAGGTCCTGCAGCATCGCTCGGGCCGCACCGGCCGTGCGGGCCGGAAGGGTGTCAGCGTCCTGCTGGTGCCGCCCGCACGAAGACGGCGTGCGGAACTGCTGCTGAATCTGTCGGGCACGGACGCCGTCTGGGGCACGGCGCCGCAGGCGGATGATATCCGCAAGCTTGATCACGAACGCATGCTGAAGGATGCCGTGTTCACCGAGGAGGCGACTTCCGACGACCTGATGCTGGCGCGGGTCTTGCTTGCCGAGCGGTCGCCTGAGGATATCGCTGCGGCGCTTGCGCGTCTTTACCGCGCGCGGCTTCCTGCGCCCGAAGACATTCTCGATCCCGGTGAGGCTAGCGGCCGGCCGCGCGACGGGCGCGGTCGAGAAAACGCGAGAATCTCGCGCGGCGATGACCGTCCTGCCGCGTCCCGGTCGAAGACGGGAAAATCATCGTCGCGGCACGGCATGGCGGAGGCCAGCGTATGGTTTCGCGCCGCCATCGGACGAAGAAAGAATGCGGAGGCGCGCTGGCTCTTGCCGATGATCTGCCGTCGCGGCGGCATCGACAAGCGCGACATCGGCGCCATCCGGATCATGGACACTACCACCGAGTTCGAGATTTCCCAGCGGGTCGCGGAATCCTTCGCCGTCAAGATCCGGCGTCCCGACAAGGAAGACAGCATACGCATCGAGCCGATGGCAGATGCTCCTCAAGGCCAGGTGTCCTCGGACAAGCGCACGCACGCGCCCCGGCGCGAGACCGACGACATCGAACACAGCGCTCGTCGCCGCGACGATTCCCGTAACCCGGCAACGCGCAAGCCACGCGCCGAGGGCGGATCGAAATTCGGCAGCGAGGCTGAATTCGGCAAGAAGAAACGCCGGAGCAAGCCCGGCCACGCCGGCCAACCGCACCAGGCAAGTGCATGGCCTGCGAAGGGTGCTCGTGGAAAGAAGACAAGGAAGGACCGTCGCGGCTGAGGCGTTGCCGAACAGAGGGCGAGCGCGCTTGCGCGCTACGCCGGTTGTTTGTCATCTGCACTGCTCCCCGTTGCTGTTGTTGCGACGGACAGAGCCGTCGCAACAAAGAGGCCGGAGAGCACGCAGGGGTGAGGGGGACGGCTAGGCCCGCGTGCCGGTGAAGGGAAAGCTGCCCATCGGGCCGATGCTGGCTTCGCCTGAGATGCTGTCGCCGGAAACCGTGCCGGAAAAAGCGAGCGTCAGTGGCATCGGATTGGTGATCGAGATCTTCCAGGCGACATCGTCGCCGTTGACGCTTCCGTCGAAGATTTCGCCGGACTCGCCTTCGGCGCCCTGCGTGCCCGTCAGCGCGCTGCCTGCGCTCTTCAGCGTGAGGGTCGTGTTGCGGTCGCCCATCGGGGTGCTCAAGACGATATTCCAGTTTCCGTCGACGGCCATTCCTGTCTCCCTAACCTCTCCCGGCGAACCGCGATGATCCGCGGTCTGTCCAGCGCCGAGCGTATAGCCCAACTCAAAGCGGCTGCCTAACGCTCTCTTCGCCGCAGTCAGGCGCGGGCAGCGGCGCGCAAGCGGCCGGTGATGACGATGCGGAAGATGACGTATTGGATGGCGAATGCCGCGATCTTGGCGCCCATGGCGACGACCGAGACGTAGAAGCCCCACAATTTGAGGTCGCCGGTCGCGGCGACTGCGATGGTGCCGGCGCCGAGCGCAAACATCAGCGCGGCCCAGGCATAGCCTGCCGCGGTGACATATTCCGGAATGACGTCGGTCACGCGTGCCGGCATATAGCGCAGCATCCAGCCGCGCTTGAGCATGATCGCGCCGATCGCAAAATGCGCGATCGAGGGTTTTGCCAGCACGAAGCGCGGATCCTGGGTGAGGATGGTGACAGTGCCGAGCACGATGACGAGCGCGAGCGATGCGTAGGTCATGTAGCCGAGCGAGTTGCCCTTGAAGCGGGCGTAGATCACCTGCGCGATCGCCCCTGCAACCGCCACAGACGTCGCGAGGATGATGTTGTCGGTGACGAGATAGATGACGAGGAAGACGATGGTCGAGAGGAAATCGGAAGCGAGGCGGGCGAATACGTCCTTCATCGTCGGTCCTGTCGGTTAGGAAAAGGGCAGTGCGCTGGCGGGTGTACCGTATTTGATCTTACGATACTCGGGATACCATTTCGTGAAATACATCGCGCTGTTACGGGCGGCAAACGCCACTGCGAGGCCCGACCAGATCGGCAGGCCCGGCACGTAGAGCAGCACGACGTTGGAGGCCATCATCAACAGCGCCGCCGCGGTCCATGCGGCGGTAATGATGTAGTTGGCGCGCAGGAAGCCTGGCATCGCCGCCGTCTCGGCGGGGACCTCTTCGAGGGCGTATTGCAGCGTGAACGGATGGCGAGCCAGCATCGAGCCGAGCGAGATCACGAAGATGCCGGCATCGACCGACAACTTCACCGCGAGCGTGCTCAGCCAGGGATTGAGCAGCGCGAGATAGATACCGATGCCGGCGAACAGGATCGCCGATCCGGCGGCGAGGATCTTCACCGAGCGGCGGCACGCAACGTCGATTGCGATGGTGGCAAGGCAGATCGCGGAGGCGGTGAACACGCTGACCTTTGCCGATGTCAGGAACATCAGAAAGCCAAAGGCGCCGTAGGGAGCGAGGATCAGGAAGATTGTCATGAGCCGCCTCGATCAGGGCTTATCTTTACACTGTAAAGATGAATACGTCAGGCCGGGAGCGAGGTCAAGCAAAATCTTTACAGTGTCAAAATGACGTGAATGACCTGTAAAAAATGAATTGTTGCAATGGCTTGTGCCGACGCTTCGTCGGCAAGGTCGCTCCAGGGTAGCCGAGACAGGACCGTCAAGGCACACGTGATCAACAGGCTGATGGTGATGACGATCCCGCCGACGCGGCCGATCTGAAACCGCAGCGAGTTCGGCGTGGCGGACATGCCGATCGGGTGCAGCAGCCGCGACACCAAGAGTGCGCCCATCAGGAGGTGAATGCGCAGTGCGGATGCGCCGGACATTTCAATCATGGCGACCATCAGTGTGATGATCGGCACATATTCCATGAAGTTGCCGTGGGCGCGGATCGCGCTGCGCAAGCTCGTGTTGCCGCCATCGCTGAAGGCGGCCTTGTTGCTCCGCCGCAGCCAGATCACCTGAAGCGCGAGGACGGCGTAGAGCAGGGCGAGGACCGCGAGATAGAACGCAGTGATGGCTGGCATGTGCATGTGAGGCTCCCTGCTGAAGCACAAACGATCGTCATTCCGGGGCGCGCCATCTGACGCGAGCGCGGAATCCATCGTGCCGCGTCACGCGCGCCCGGGCACGTCGCGGAGCCTGTCATCGGGCCGCGCGTCGCGCGGACCCGTGGCTCTGCCCCGAAGTGACAGCGGATGGGCTCTACGCCGCTCCCACCCAGTTGCCATGAAAACCGTCGGGCACCCGGTGGCCGAGCTGCACGAGCGCGATGGGGCCTGCCTCGACATCGGCGGCGCTGAACACGGCGAGATCGCTGCGGTTCTCGCGGGCGCGCCAGACCACGGCGAGCAGCCAGCCATCGCCTTCAGCGGCATCTCTGGCACGCTCGACGAACACCGGTTCGGAGATGCTGTCGCCGGCCGGCAGCAAGTAATGGCCGAGGCGTTTTCCGGCGCCGTCGACATGCACGATGCCGGACAGCGCGGTGAACATCGGCAGTCTTGGATTGGCGCAGGCGTACCAGCCGTGGTTGGTTTTCAATCCTGCGCGACGATCATCGATGCGCGGGAATTCGCCGGTGAGATCGTCGAGATAGGTCTGCTGGAAGCGGTCGGTATTGCCGTTGAGCTCGAAGGTCCAGCGGCAATGGCGCGCGAATGATTTGTCGGGATTGGTTGGCCTGCCGTCGGGATGCGGAAACAGCGGCGCCTCCTCGAACTGCATAACGTCGGCGACGATGCGGTTGCCGTCCTCCCAGGCGTTCATGACGTGGAAGACGTAGCAGGCTTCAGTGCGGAACCAGACGATGTCCTCAGGTTTGCCGCTGCGCTTCATCACGCCGACATAGGCGCCTTTCTCCGGCTCCCAGGCGTAGGGCGGCCGGCCCTTCATCGCGCGCTCCATGCTGCCGGTGATGGGCAGGATCGGAAACAGCACGTGGTTCTCGGTGACGATGAAGTCGTGCACCATGCTGGCATAAGGCGCCTCGAAACGCGTAAAGCGCGTCGCCTTGCCGCCTGCGTCGATCGCGCCGTAGGAGAGGGTGGGCGTGAGCGGGCCGCTCGCATTGTAGCCGAAGAACACCATTTCTCCGGTTGAGGGATCGATCTTCGGATGCGCAGTGAAGGGGCCGGCGACGCGGCCCTGGTAGTTGCAGTAGCCGCGCGTGGCGAGCGTGCCGGGCTCGATCTCGGTCGGCAGATGACCTTCTTCGAGCGCGAGCAGCTTGCCGGCGTGGAAGATGACGTTGGTGTTGGCGACGCCGCCGTCGGTCAGGTGCGCAGGCGCGTCCGGCAGCTTGCGGCCGAAGCCGCCGAACAGTGCCCGGCCGGCATCGTGTTCGGCCTGCCATTTCGGGGTGCGGACCCAGCGGTTGCGGTAGCTCGCGCGGCCGTTTTCGAGATGGAAGGCGTGCAGCATGCCGTCGCCGACGAACCAGTGCGCGCCGGGTGCGTCGAACTGGGGATTAGGGCCGTTGCGATAAAGCGTCCCGTTCAATTCGCGCGGTAACTCGCCGACAATTTTTGGGAATGGCGCGTCGGCTTCGAACGGGATTGGCGCGCGATTGGCCGGCACCTGGCTGAACACATCCTGCTGCAAGGCGTATCCTCCGTATCTTTACATCGTAAAGATACGCTAGTGCCACTTCGAGCTTCGGTCAAGCGAAATCTTTACACTGTCAAAATGACGTCATATAACGCCAGTCATGGCCAAGACCGAAACCATCCGCCGCGCTCGCCCCAGAAAATCGCCGTCATCCGCCGCGAAGGAGCGGCCGCGCCGGGTCGCGAGCGCGAAGGCCGAGACGCCCTATCATCATGGTGCGCTGCGCGAGGCGTTGCTGAAGGCTGCGGAAAGAGTGCTGGAACGCGACGGGCTCGCCGGGCTGACGCTGCGCGCGGTGGCGCGCGAGTCGGGCGTGTCGCATGCCGCGCCGACCCATCATTTCGGGGATCTCACCGGTCTCGTCAGCGAGCTCGCCGCGGTCGGCTTCCGCCAATTCAATGCGGCGATGGCTTTGGCCTGCGATGCCGCCAGGACGCCGCTGGAGCAGGCACTGGCGCGGCCCAAGGCCTATGTCGCCTATGCGCAGGCCCATCCCGGCATGTACGGCATCATGTTTCGCACCGAACGGCTCGATTATTCCAGGCCCTCGCTGCATGAGGCCGCACATGCCTCGTTCGCGGGGCTCGCCAACGCCATCGGCGCGATGCGGCAAGAGCGGATCAGCGGCGATACGCTGACACTCGACCAGGCCGCAGCCATCGCGCGTGCCTGGTCGATGGTGCACGGCTTCACCATGCTGCTGCTCGACGGCCGCCTCGAGGACATTCTGGGACGGTTGCCGAAGGGTACGACGGCCGAGCAGCTTCTGGAGGCGATCCTGAAGTCGGCGGCGCAGGGGAAGCTGCCGCCGTCCTGATCGGAGGGGACCGCAACCCTTGCCATCGTCGTGCGTTGACGCGCCATGACGAGAACATCGCGGGCTCCCTGGAAACGCGCCAACCCGCGCAAACGCGCGGGCAAGGCGGCGAAGCACCTTACGCCCACGCAAGAATCGGCGGCGAAGGCCCGTGCCCGGCGCGCCGGCCGCCGTTATCCCAACCTCGTGGACAACATGCGCATGGCAGCAAAGAAGACCTCCAAGAAGAAGTCTCCCAGGTCCTCGAAGACATCGGCCAAAAAGACGCGTAAGCACACGACGCGCAAGCGCGCTTCAGCCGAACGCGAGAAGGATCCGCGCGGCGGTTTGACGGCCGCGGGCCGCAAGGCCTTCGCAGGCAAGGAAGGCGCGCATTTGCGGCCCGGCGTCAACAAGCCGGAAGCGGAGATGACGCCGCAGGACATGCGGCGCAAGGGAAGCTGGGCCGTACGCTTCTACGGCCGCAAGAAGCTGCCGCCGCTTGTGGATGCCAAGGGCCATCCGACCCGGCACGCGCTCTCGGCCCATGCCTGGGGCGAGCCAGTGCCAGAAACCGTCGCGGCAGCACGGCGCATCGCGGCCAAGGGCGAGCGCCTGCTGGCTCGCTATCGCCGCGCGAAGAAGGCTTAGCGCCGCGCGAGTTCGATCGCGCGGCCGCTGGTGCCGATCACCTTCACCTCGTCCTTGCCGCAGGTGAAGTCGCGCGCATATTGGTCGGCCGCCTGGCGCGCCAGCTCGTTGGCGTTCGCATTGGCCTTCACGTCGACACAGGCGACATGGCAGACCGGCCCCGGCGGCAGCCGCGTCACCGCGAGCATCGCCTTGGTGTTCGGCCGTCCTTCCTTGTTGAGATCGGTGCCGTCGGCGATGCGCCAGCGCTGGATGATGGCGAATGGTTTTGTGCCCTCGGCGCGCCATTCTACCGTGTGTTCGGTGGAGTTGAACGGCTGGAACCACACCTGCGCCGCCGGCTCTTTGGCGGCAAGTGCGCGGTTGAGGCCGATCGACACGACTTCGCGCAGATCGTCCTCGGCGATCAGCACCACGAGCCCGGCCTTGCCAGGGCAGACCCGCGTCGTGCTGCCGTCAAGCGCGCTTGGCTTGCCGATCTGCCGGCAATCCTTGGGCGCGGTCGAGGTGTAGGTACTGCCGAAGGATTGGGCGCCGGCCTGATCAAGCGCGACGCTGGCGAGCAGCGCAATCAGGCAGCCAAGTGTGACATGCTTCATGACGAAGCCCTCATGCCGCGGAACTCACCTCATTCAGACGTGTTCATTGTGGGGAAGGTTCAAACCGGGCCTCGAGACACCTGACATGGCCGCGGAATCGTTCTAGAAGAGCGCCTTCGCCTCGTCCCGCGTTGTCACTTATTTCGATCATGCCAGCCATCTTGTCGAACAAACCCTATCGCGTCGGCCGCTCCAAGACCGGACTTGGCCTCTTCGCCACCAAACCGATCAAGAAGGGTACCCGGATCATCCGTTATTTCGGACCGATCCTGGACTCGCGGATTCCTGAGCATGACGACATCGAGAACAAATACCTGTTCGAGCTCAACAACCGCTGGACCATCGATGGCTCGGTGCGCAAGAACGTCGCCCGGTACATCAACCATTCGTGCCGGCCGAACGCAGAATCCGACGTGCGCCCGCGCAAGCGCAAGGTCTTCATCCGCGCCATCAAGAACATCGAGGCTGGCGACGAGATCAACTACGACTACGGCACCGACTATTTCAAAGCCTATCTCAAGCCGATCGGCTGCAAGTGCGCCTCCTGCGAGAAGAAGCGCAAGAAGCTCCGCGCCGAGGCGCGGGCCGAACGGGCCAAGGTGAAGGCGCGCGCCGAGCGCAAGGCACAGAAGGCGGGCGCGAAAAAGAAGAAGCTCAACGGCAAGCACGCCAACGGCAAGGCCAACGGGCGCGCGCGGGCCTAAGGCGCCTTCGCGAGCGCAATCGTACTCCAACGGACGCCTGCGCTCCGGTTCGCCGCTTGGACCGAATCCGATCGCACGTTGAGCACCGAGCGCAGACCGTAAGGTCCTGCGAGCTCGATCGTCTCCTCAGGAGATACCTCAAACATTCGCCGCCCCGGCGGTATCGGGCCGTGGCGCAGCTTCATGATGACGAGGCCGCCGGTCGCAGTCAGGGACGCAACGTTCGGCATGGCGCGCCCGCGCTGGTTTTCGTCGAGATGCATCCAGACCGCGGTGAGCATGACCAGGTCGAAGGTCTCGTTGCGACTCCGCAAGTCCGAGAGATCGGGCAGGCTGTCGTTCACCCATTCGATGGCAGGCCGGGAGTGCCGCGCAATGGCACCTACCCGCAATGCATCAGTCGGTTCGACAGCGACGACGCGATGGCCCATTTCGGCAAACCAGGCCGCATCGCGTCCGCTGCCGGAGCCGATATCGGCCACCCGAGACGGGGTCTTGGGTAGGAAATGCAGCACCGCGCGATGCACATCGGCAGGCGGGATGGTCTCATATCGCGCGAAGAGTTCAGATGTCTCCTGCGCATAGCCTTCCGTGCCGCTGACTGGCTCTGACATTTATACGCCATCCCTCGAATCCAAGCGATTGTTGGCATCGCGGGCGAAGCGAAGCAATGCGGATCACGACATTCCGGGTCTGGCGCTGACGCGCTAGCCCGGAATGACTAGCTTGAGCGAGGTCAGGCCACGACCGCGCTGCCACTCTTGCGCAGTCCAACATACTGCAACTCCGCGAACACGCCGGTCGCGATCGCCTGGGCCACGACCATGAGTTCGCCGGCGAGGTTCGGTGACACCGCGCCGGAGAACAGCAGCGCGATGCTCGCAGCCGTCCAGGCGGCGTTGCCGACCACGACGAGGGTGACGAGGGCTTTCGGCACTGAGCTGCGCGAAGCGAGCCATCCGACAAACGCGGCATAGACGATCAGGAACAGGCCGGTTTCCCGCAGCAGTGCCTCGGGCAGATTGAAGAGCGAGGCGACGGCGCTCGCGTCGAAGGTCAGGCCGACTGCTGAGATGCCGCTGAAGATTGCGTCAGCGAAGAGGGCACGGCGCAGGAAGCTGGATGCATGGATCATGGTCGTTCTCCTTCTATGGGCTTCGGGGTGAAGATCAGCGCAGGCCGCGCCAGAAGGCGCGAATGATGCGTGCGAGGCGGAACGGGCAGAGGCTTTTTCCGACGCTGTGCTCGAAGGCCAGCACCTGTGCGATGACGAAGTCGCCGGTCGAGTGCACCAGCGGTTCTGGCATGTTGAGGCTGCGCGCGAGCAGGCGGGTGGCAAACTTCACCGCCCAGGGCAGCAGGGTGTCGGCAACGGTCCGGTAGAGAAGCAGCGCGATCATGGTCATCTCCTGCTGCTGGAGAAGATGAGCCATGGCCCTGCCCAATTCGATTACCTCGGGGGTAAGAAGGACGCCTGTTCTGGACAGTTCTCTATGTGCGACATTGTCGCGCAGGACGTGGTTCGTCGCCTCAGGCTAATTGGGATGCGTTCGCGCTTAAGATTACTAGCTTGAGGGCATGGCGATGAGGGTGAGGGCGCCTATCGTCGTTTGCCATGCCGCCGGCGACTTACGCGTCCGGAGGCGCGATGCCTACGCCTGCGTCCTCGCCGGCTACGGCGTCTGTTCTTGCGCGATTCCCGCGATTCTACGGATATCGGCGATCTATTTATCTTATTGCGGCATAATCTAATTGAATTGCTCGTGACATAAATTTAAGGCGATGCTTGCTGCGGAGCCAAAAAAGAACTTGGCGGATGCTGACTCAGAATCCGACCGGCTCAAACAATCATGATAATGGCGCGGAAATTGCTGATGTCTCGTGCGGGCGAGTGGTCGCGAACATGAGACAGAGGGCGTTGAGAGAGCGGTCGAACGAACACCGCGGGGAAGCATGGACGGCGATTGGCGGCTGCAGGCATCCTTGAGCGACACGAGCGATGACCTCGTATGCGTACGAAATCGTGCCGCTGCGTTTCTCGAGGAATTTTCGACTTCCGATTCCAAGGAGAAGGAGCATTGGCTTCTACATTGGATGACGGTTGGTGATCAGTATCGCGCATCGGCCGAACTCGCAGTCAAGGACAACCTGCCGGATACGGCCAGTGAATTCTGGCTTTGCGCCCTGACTGCGTTTGAAGTGGCGAGACAACTGGCTTGTCCGGAGAATTCATCGGGTGTCGTACTTGCGGACAGGATCGAGGGGAGTTTCAGAAGCCTCGAATCTTGTGCGCCTGATCGGGTGCAACGAGTAGAGATCGAGTTTTTCGAGCGAGTGCTTCTTGCGGGGTATTTTCTGCCGGCGGCGCGCCGCGAACGACCCGCACCTGCGGTCATTTTCATTAGCGACGAGGAGTCTTCGGCCGAATCGATTGCGAGCCGGCTATTGCCTGCAGTCAACGATCGCAATATGTCGGTTCTCGTTGTGAGCGGAGACGATGCTTCAAAACATCGTCTGTTTAAGCCCGAAGCCTTCTTGGCGAGTTGGCTGAATCATTTGGAATGCCGAGCGGATGTTGATGCCGGCCGAATTGCTGTCAGCGGCGAGAGAATGGCCGCCGGCTATGCGGCGCGCATCGCCGTATGCGACCGCAGGATAGTGGCCGCCGTGTGCGACGGCGGCCTTTGGGCCTCGCTCCGACATCGAGCGAGCGTGGGCTGGATGACGGGAATTTGGGATCCGGCCTGCGATCGCACGCGAGCGTCAAGTCTCGAGTTGGTCCGCCGAATGCGGTGCCCGGTCTTGATCGTTGCCGGCGGCCGAGCGCTGTTCGACCAGCAGAACGCTCTTGAACTGCAGGCCGACTGCAAGCTCGCTGGATTGGACTGTTCCGTTGCAATATCTCAAGCCTCCACCGAGGTTGAAAATTTCGTTGCAAAGGACGACGTCGTTCTCGACTGGCTCGGGGAGAAGCTCCGGTCACGCGGTAGCTTGAGTCAATAAACTAACCTGCAGCAGCCGCTCATCGAAAGGCTGCCTGCTCTGCAGCTCCAAAGCTGGCCCTCCAAAGCTGGTCAATGCGTTGATCCCATGATCACGAGATATCTATGGCCAGCAATCGCGACGCCAACCGCGCATTCTTCGCAATCCTCGTCAGCGCGGCGTTCAGGTCCGCCAAGGATTTCTCGTCGAACTCGTTGAACATTGTCGAGTTTAGAGCCAGCTTCCTCTTGGCGAGCTTTGCAATTTCAGCTTTTGCCTTGGCGGTAAGAGACATCAACACATAACGTGCGTCGTCCGCACGAGGTGCCCGCGACAGGAGTCCGTCCTTCTCGAGACTCTTCGTCTGGTTGGTGACGAATGCCGGATGAATCCGCAACTTGTTCGCGACCTCGATTCCTGCGACGCCCTGTCCCTCATCCAACTCTTCGATGGCCATCAAAATCAGCCATTGCGGTTCCGTGATGCCGAGGAGTTCGGCCCAGCTCTTATGGATTTCCTCCAATTGAGAGTGGATCTCGACCACATTCCAAATGAAATCGTTGATTGCTCGGTCGAGGTTTTTCTCGATCATTTTTGAGTTCCGGCGAGGTTGAAGGCACCAGGGGCCTTTCGGCTACTCTACGGTTATCTCTAATGATTTTGTTCTCAGATATTCGTTATCCACGGAGGCAATCTGCTCAATTTTTGCCACCACATGACAGCAAGCATCGGCTCAAAAACAGGCTTGCAAATATCAATTGATTAAAATAATCATCTTGAGTGTTTAGGAGCAGTTCGAACTCTTTCAACGAAGGGTTCTGATACACCACTCGCTAAACCTCCAAGGAAACCCTCGGGATGCCCCCCGAGGGTTTTTTGTTGCCTTTTCCCGCTGAAATTGCCCAAGAACCCGACAGATTCGGTGGTGTTGCGCTCATACAACAGGTCGCGGCGAACGATCGCTTGATGAAAACAATCAATTGAGATGATTGTTTTGTTAAACTATATCGAATTTAGCGACGGAGGGGGGCACCTCAAAGTCGTTTCCGCAGCCGGAACCTGGATGCGGACTTGGGGAATTGAGGGGCCGGAGGTCGCGTCTTTGGATCGCGTCCAAGTCGCCCAACACCAACTTGGAGGTAAGCAAATGAAATTGACGAAGAGCCTTATGCTCGGCTCGGCGGCGGCTCTGATCGCCGTTGGCGGAGCACAGGCAGCCGATCTTCCCGTGAAGGCCAAGGCGGTCGAATACGTGAAGATCTGCTCGCTGTACGGCGCAGGCTTCTACTACATGCCGGGCACCGACACCTGCATCAAGTTCGGCGGCTATGTTCGTGCCGACACGTCGGTTGGCGCGGGCGACTATTCCTTCCAGCAGGGCGCGAACCAGGGTTCGAACAACCGTCTGACCAACTACTGGTTCAGCCGCGCTCGTATGGACCTCACCGTCGATACCCGCACGGCGACCGAGTACGGCGTTGTGCGCACCTACGCGGACATGGTCTTCACCTGGACGAGCAATGCCGTGACCGGCAGCAACCCGTCGGCGCAAGGGACCTTTGACGGTTCCGCTTCGCTCGGCCTCTACCATGCGTTCATCCAGTTCGCCGGCTTCACCTTCGGCCGCACGGTCTCGATCTTCGACACTCCGTGGCAGAGCTATCCGGCTGGCGGTCCCGATACCATTCCGGGCGGCAGCAACAACGTCACCGGCGTGAACCAGGTTGCCTATACGGCTGACTTCGGTCAGGGCATCACCGGCTCGGTGGCCTTGCAGGATATGACGACGGCGGCAGGTGGCCAGTCGAACCTCTGGAACGTCTCGTCGGGTACCGCCGCTCAGTTCGTGACGGGCGTCTACGGTGCCAACGATTGGGGTGGCACGCGTTCTCCCGACATCGTCGGTGCGATCCGTGTCGACCAGGCCTGGGGTCTGGCCCAGATCTCGGTTGCCGCGCATGACATCCATTCCGCTTACTACGGCACCACGGAAGTCTCCGGTCACCCGGCTGACAAGTGGGGCTGGGCGGTTCAGGGTGCCTTGTCGATCAAGAACATCCCGACCGGACCCGGCGACAGCATCAACCTGCAGGCCGTCTACACGGATGGTGCGAGCCGCTACAACTTCCAGAGCCTGTTCCCGCAGAGCTTCTTCATGTTCAGCGGCACCGGCCTGGCCGGCGCCTACCAGAGCACTGGTTTCGCTGGCATTGCTGATGGCGTCTTCGGCACCGGCACCGGCATCGATACCGTCAAGACCTGGGGCTTCCGCGGTGGCTACACCCACAACTGGAGCCCGACCTGGGCGAGCGGCATCTACGGTGGCTATGGCCAGCTGAGGTACGGCGATACGGGCAAGGCCCTGATCTGCACCAACTTCGCTGCGATCGCCGTGGCCGGTTCGACCTGTAATCCGGACTTCAACTTCGCGGTTATCGGTGTCAACACCGTGTGGACCCCGGTCAAGAACCTGGCGTTCACCGCGGACGTGAACTGGACGCATCTGGACCAGAAGTATACCGGCGCGATCAACAGCCCGGGCATCACTTCCGCTGCCAAGCCGGCAGCCGTGTATGAGCTGAAGGACCAGAACTCGGTCAGCATGCTCCTCCGCGCCCAGCGCAACTTCTAAGATCGATCTCTCGACCGATCAGAGAACCCCGGCGGGCAACCGCCGGGGTTTTTCTTTTGGACAAAGCGCCAGGTGAGCCCTTGCAAATCAGGTAGCGGTCCGAACGGCGGTCTGACCCAGGGATGTGCTCGCGAAATTCGATTACCCCGGAGGTAATGGAAGGGCCGAAATCCGCATGCTACGTTTTTGACCATGAACGCACATGCAGCAGCGGCGCGAGCCGAGAGCGCCCAGCCCGTCCATATTGGCGATCACTTGCGCGAATGGCGGCAGCGCCGCCGCATGAGCCAGCTCGATCTCGCGGGCGAAGCGGAGATCTCGGCGCGCCATTTGAGCTTCGTCGAGACCGGCCGCGCCACGCCCTCGCGCGAGATGGTGTTGAAGCTTGCCGAGCGGCTCGATGTTCCCTTGCGCGAACGCAACGTGCTCCTGGTTTCGGCCGGGTACGCGCCGGCCTTTCCGCAGCGTGCGCTGGAGGATCCGGCCTTGAAGTCAGCCCGCCAGGCGATCGACCTCGTTCTCAAAGCGCATGAGCCCAACCCGGCACTCGCCTATGACCGGCACTGGAATCTGGTCTCCGCGAATCGCATGGTGGCACCGCTGCTCGATGGCATCCCGCAGCGGCTGCTCGGCCAGCCCTTCAACGTGCTGCGACTCGCCTTCCATCCCGAGGCGCTGGCGCCGCGCACCGTTAATCTCGCCGAATGGTGCGGGCATCTGCTCGAGCGGCTGCACCGGCAATGCGAGGCGACCGCCGATCCTGAATTGATCAAGCTCTACAATGATCTGAAGAGCTATCCGATTCCCGCGCGCTCGGCGCCGCTCTCGCACGACAATGTCGCGATTCCCTTCAAGCTGCGGCATGAGGGCGAGATACTAAGTTTCTTTTCTACCACCATGGTGTTCGGCACGCCCGTCGACATCACGCTGTCGGAATTGGCGCTGGAGACGTTCTTTCCGGCGGATGAGCGCACGGCGGAGCGGCTGAAGCAGATGGCGGCAAAGATGGGCTAGCGCCCTTGCCTGGGGGCTCGTTCGGCTTATCTTCCGGCGGAACCAAAGGTCCGCCCGAAGGAGATTGCCATGAGCTCACCCAATACGAGCACGCTCAAGCCGCTTCAGATCGACATCGTCTCCGACGTGGTGTGCCCCTGGTGCTATATCGGCAAGCGCCGAATCGAGAATGCGCTCGCGCTGGTGCCGGACGTGCCGGTCGAGCTCAACTTCCGGCCGTTCTTCCTCAATCCCTGGGTGCCGCGCGAGGGCATCAGCCGCGAGGCCTATCTGACCAAGAAGTTCGGCTCGGTCGAGGCCTATAAGGGAATCGCCGGTCGGGTCGTCGCGGCCGCGGGCGAGGAGGGGCTGACCTATCGGCCTGATCTCGTGCAGCGCCAGCCCAACACCATCGACTGCCACCGCCTGATCCACTGGGCGGAAGCTTCCGGCAAGGCACCCGAGATGAAGCAGCGGTTGATGGAGCTCTATTTCCGTGACGGCGGCGATCTCACCGATGTGAACGTGCTCGTGCAGGCGGCGGCCGATGTCGGGCTCAATGGTGACGACGTGCGACGGCGGCTTGCCACCGACGAGGACGTCGCCCTGATCTCGGCCCAGGCGCAGGACGCCGCCGAGAAGGGCATCTCTGGCGTGCCGACCTATGTCTTCGCGCAGAAATACGCCGTCTCTGGCGCGCAGGACCCGAACCTGCTCGCCCGCGCCATCCGCCAGGTGTCGGAGGAGATCAACGCGCAGGCGGCGGAGTAGGTACTCTACTTGCGGAGCAGCCGAAGCGTTTGCCGCGCGGTGTCCAGCGCGGCATTGCGCGCGACGAGCGTCGCGTGGATCAGCGCCACCACCGGATCGTTCCTCCACAACGGAATCAGCATATCGCCAATGGCAAAGCGGCTGCGCCAGATCGGATTGATCATGGGGTGATCGGCGCTGGCGGTGGAATCGGCGCTCGCGACCGCAGGATCGGCGCAGAGGTGGCGGGTCAGCTCGAGCGTGAGCTGTACACCCGGCGAATATTTCGCAAAGCGCTCGTCGATGCCGAGCTTGAAGAAGAAGGCGCGATCCTGATGGCGCAGCACGATGCCGGCGGCAACCGGCGCTCTTCCAGCGCGCAGGCTGATGACCTCGCATTGACCGGTTTCGGCGAGCGCGAGCGCGGCGCGTCGAATGAACGTGGCATCGCCTGGGTGCTGGATCAGCGCGGTGCCGCGCCTGGCTTTCCAGCCGCTCGCCTCGAGCTGCAAGAACGTTTCGAGCGCTGCTTTCACAGCGTCAGGCGTGCGCGAGACGTCGAACATGACCGGACCATGCTCTTCCAGCCGGTGCTGCTGGCGCCGAAGCTCCTTGAGCTTCTTGGCCCCAAGCGCTTCGCGCAGCAGCGTATCGCCATCCTGGGTCGCATCGAGACTGGCGCGCATATACGAGCTCAGCACGCGCGGCTTCAAACCGTCGCGGGTCAAGATTGCAGTTAGTGATCTCATCGCCGCGCCATCGAGCGCGACGTCGCGCAGGATCAACGCGTGGGCGCCGGCATCGCGTGCCTGATCGAGCAGGCGCGCTGCGGCTTCGCTCGCGGTGTCACGATCAAGCAGCGGGCTGCAGAGCGTGCCGTAGGGATGCGCGCTCACCAGCGCGGGCAGGGGGATTTTCCAGGCGCGCCATAGCGAGACGACCGGCATCAGCCCGATCAGGTGTGCCGATGCGTTGAGCGCGCACAGCGCCATTGCGCCGGTGCGGCCGCGGGCCGTCGCGCTGACGGCGAGCGTCCAGGGCGGCAGGTAATAGCCGTTCGGTTCGATCGCCTGCGCGCTGAGCGCCTGCCATTGAGCCAAATCAACTGACGCAACGGGGACGAGCGGTACGGTGTCGGAGAGGTTGCGGGCACGCGGAGCCGTGGCATCGCTTGCCGATGCGCCCTTGATCGCAGCTCGATGCGCGATATCGACCACGTCTAGTCGTTCCCCGTTCACGCCGGCCGGGCCGAAACCCGAACCGCGTCAGCTCATGCTTAGCGCAAAGATTGGAAGATACCGTTGGCGCAAGCCGTCAATTCGAGCGGTAGCGTTAACGTCCCGTTGACCATCCGGAGGCAAGACCGCCGGATGGTCACTGGTCGGCCGGCACAAAATGGTCGCGTGCGCTTGCGCTTTCGCCGCTGGCCTTGTCCGTGATCGTGATCTCGATCTCCACCTCCGCCCGCGGCAGGTGGGCGGGATCGACCTGCACCGACATCCTGACTTCGCGGGTCTGGTCCTGTCCGACCTCGACGACGGGCTTGCCATCCAACTTCGCGTCAATGCCGATGATCCGGATCGCCGCCCCCGGCAGGCCGGAGACGTCAACCGTAAATGATCGCGCCGGGCCCTTGTTGAGCAGGCGGACCGTATAGTCGTTGCGAATCCCGCCGTCCGAGAGCTGCACGAACAGGGGATTGCGCTCGTGCAGCACGTTGACGTCCATCGTGCCGCGCGTTGCGAGCGTATAGAGCATGATGCCGCCGACGATGGCGATCGCCGCCGCATAGGTCAGCGTGCGCGGCCGGACGATGCGATAGATCGGTGCCTTGCCTTCGTGCCGGCGCTCCATGTTGATGTCGGTATCATAGCCGATCAGCCCGGTGGGACGGCCGATCTCCTTCATGATGTTGTCGCAGGCGTCGATGCACAGGCCGCACTGGATGCAGCCGAGCTGGATGCCGTTGCGGATGTCGACGCCGGTCGGACACACATTGATGCATTGGTGGCAATCGACGCAGTCGCCGGCGACATCGCCGAGAGCGCGCGCGGCTTCAGCCTTCTTCACCGACATGCGCGGCTCGCCGCGGTCGCGGCGATAGGTGACGTTGAGCGCCCATTCGTCGGTCAGCGCCGCCTGGATCCGCGGCCACGGGCACATGTAGATGCAGGTCTGCTCGCGGGCGTGGCCGGCGAACACGTACGTGGTGGCGGTGAGAATGCCGATCCAGAGATAGGCGATGAAGGGCGCCTGGAAGGTGGCGAGATCTTTCACCAGCGTCGGCGCATCGGCGAAATAAAGCACCCAGGCGCCGCCGGTCCACCAGGCGATCATGATCCAGAGGAAGTGCTTGAGCGCCACTTTGCGGATGTGATCGAACGTCCAGTAGCGCTTGTCGCCCTGCATGCGCTCGCGCCGGTCGCCCTCGACCCAGCGCTCGATGGCGTAGAACAGGTCGGTCCACACGGTCTGCGGGCACAGATAGCCGCACCAGAGGCGTCCCGCCACCGCGTTCATCAGGAACAGCGCCATGGCTGCGATGATCAACAGGCCCGTGAAGTAGTAAACCTCCTGCGGCCACAGCTCGATGAAGAAGAAGTAGAAGCGGCGATGAGGCAGGTCGACGAGCACCGCCTGGCTGGGCAGGCCGGGGCCGCGGTGCCAGCGCACGAACGGGAGCAGGTAGTAGATGCCGAGCGTGACGCAGAGAATTATCCATTTGATGCGGCGGAACCTGCCGTGAACCGACTGCGGATAGACCTTTCTGCGCCTCTCGTAGAGCGGCCCTTCGATGAGGGTGTCGTCGGTCATGATGCGCTCCTCGTCGTCGCGCGGGCAGCGATCCCCATGCTGGAGCGCAGAACGGGCGGTACAGCGCCTCCAGCACGGACCGGACCTCAGGGCTCGCGAGGCTGTAATATATCGTCCGGTCGTCGCGCCGGGTCTTGACCAAAGTCAATGCGCGCATCCTGCCGAGGTGCTGGGAGCGGGTGGCGCAGGGCAAGGCCTGACCGGCGCCATCATCAACCAATGACGCAAAAACGAAAAAGGACCGGACGACGGCGTCGTCCGGTCCTTTCCGATTTCATGTATTGGAACTAGTAGCGATCCTCGCCGACACCTACGCTGACGCCGGGCGCGCGAATATCGACGCCCGCACGCGGTCTGTCGTAGTCGCGATAGGTGCGACGCTCGTAATAGCGATCGCGCGGCATATAGTTGTAGGAATCGCGATCGCGGATGATCACCCGCGCGCCGCCGTGGGTGCGATAGCAGCGACCGGTATCGTCACAGACGAGGCGCACCTGCTGCACGAGATCGGGATTGGTGTATTCGCTGGTCGTGTAGATGTCGGCAGCCTTCGCGGCTCCCGTCGCGGCCAGGGCGCCGACGCCTGCCAGCAGCGCAATCATCGTTGTCCTCATCAGTCCTCTCCGTGGCAACTGCCCTCGGGGTGACAAGAATGGGCGCGCGCATTCGTTCCGGTTGCTTTTGCGCGTTTTTCCCGGAACACGACTGATTTCCAGGGAACATGATCTCTTCGCGCGGAAGACGAACCGTTCCCTAGATCGGCTCGTAGGTTTCGGACCCGCAGATGTCGTCAACCTCGGCGCGCCGGCGGTCGACGACCCTGCCGCCGCTGATGGTCACGACATAGGTCTGGCTACCTAGCCCGGTGCCGGTCGCCGACGTGAGCTGCGCGCGGACGCAGGACGTCCAGCCTAGCCCGCGAACCTCGTGATGGGGTGGGGCGACCTGCACCTCGCGCGGATATGACGCCGCCATGAAGACGACGTCGAGCTGCTCGCGAACGATTTTCCTGACGTCGGGTGGCGGTTCGGGAGGCGGCTGCTCGGCATCCCTCATGCGCATGAACTCGGGCACCGGCGCGCGGCTGTCGGCAAAGCCGCACGCGCCGAGCGCAAGCGCGCCGGCGAGCAATGCCGCATGAGCAACAAACCGTAACATCCGAGAAGATCCCCTGCGCCCCGAAAGATGGGTATGAAGACGGCCGATCGAAGTCCCCCTCGATCAACAATTGCTGAGCGGGCCGAAGAACTGACTGGGATTTGCCAATAAGGCAATGCAGGCTACGCTGAGACGCCAGATGGGAGGGATTGACGCATGAGGATTCTTGTCGTCGCGGTGACCGCGCTCGCATTCGTTGCCGCGCCTGCGCAGGCCCAGATGGGCGGCCGGCGCCACGGCAATGACGGTCCCAAGACCGAGAAGAAGGCTCCCGAGGTCGACGAGAAGGCCTACAAGGCTGCGCTGGAGCGCATTCCCGATCCCAAGGAGAAATACGACCCGTGGGGTGGGGCGCGTCCGACCGAGCCCGCCAAGAAGCCGAAATAGCGCCGGGCAAACCGCATGATCCGCCTGCGTCATCTGGCCGGCCCGTTCACGGTCCTGATGCTTGGGCTGGGTCCGGCCTCCGGCTGGGAGTTTTGGGGCGGCGACGCCGGCGGTCAAAAATATTCAGCGCTGAAAGAGATCACGCCTGACAATGTCGGCAATCTCGTTCGCGCCTTCGAATATCACACCGGCGATCTCGTGACACGTCCGAGCGAGGTGATGAAGCGGACGAAGTTCGAGGCGACGCCCTTGTTCGTCGAGGACAGCCTGATCTTCTGCTCGCCCTTCAACGAGGTGATCGCGCTCGATCCCGGCACGGGCGCCGAGAAGTGGCGCTACGATCCGAAGATCAGCACCGATTATCGCCCCGCAAACCGCTTCGTCTGCCGCGGCGTCACCTATTGGGTGGACGAGCAGGCGCCGGCGAACGCCGCCTGCCGCGCCCGCATCTTCATGGGCACCAACGATGTGCGACTGATCGCACTCGATGCGAGGACCGGAATTCCCTGTGCCGGTTTCGGCGACAAGGGCGAGGTCAGGATCGACGTCGGCATGAAGCTGGAATGGCCTGGCGAATTCCAGATCACCTCGCCGCCAGCGGTCGGCCACGGCGTCGTCGTGGTTGGCTCTGCGATCGGCGACAACCGGCGCGTCAATGCGCCGGCGGGCACGGTGCGCGCGTTCGACGCACGCAGCGGCCAGCCGCGTTGGAGCTTTGAGCCTCTGAAGCATGACGGCATCGAGGCCGGTCACGCCAATGTCTGGGCGCCGATGTCGGTGGACGATGCGCGCGGACTGGTGGTGCTGCCGACCTCCTCGCCGTCACCGGATTTCTGGGGCGGCAAGCGCCCCGGCAACAATGAGCATGCCAATTCGGTGGTCGCCCTGCGCGTCGAGACCGGCGAGCTCGCATGGTCGTTCCAGACCGTGCATCACGATCTCTGGGATTACGATCTGCCGGCGCAGCCAACGCTCGCGCGCATCGACACCGGCGCGGGTCAGCGCGACGTCGTGATCCAGCCGACCAAGCACGGCTTCGTCTTCGTGCTCGACCGCGATAGCGGCAAGCCGGTATGGCCGGTCGAGGAGCGCAGCGTTCCGCAAAGCGCGGCCGAAGGCGAAAAACTCTTGCCGACGCAGCCGTTTCCGACCCATGTCCCGGCGCTGACGCAGCAGACCATTTCGGCCGACGATACCTTCTCGCTGATCCCCGGCATGGGCTCTGCCTGCAAAGGGCAGTTCGCGGCGGCGCGCAACGAAGGCCTGTTCACGCCGCCCTCGACACAGGGCACGCTGGAGTTTCCCTTCACCGGCGGCGGCGTGAACTGGGGCAGCGCGGCATTCGATCCCGTCAACCAGATCCTCTATGCCAACACCAGCCGGGTTGCGCATCTCATCAAGCTGATCCCGCGCGCGGACGCGACCGGCTTCAATCCGCCGCCTGGCCATGATTTCGGTCAGCAGCAGGGCGCGCCGTTTGCGATGTCGCGGTCGGTTGTGATGTCGCCAATGGGGCTGATCTGCGTCAAGCCGCCATGGGGCGAGATGGTCGCCGTCGACCTCAAGGCCGGCAAGATCCTCTGGCGCACCACCGTCGGCACCACCGAGGATCTCGCGCCACTCGGCCTGCCGTTTGCGTGGGGCACGCCGCTCGTCAACGGCGTTGCGATCACTGCGGGCGGTCTCGTCTTCACCGGCGCGATGGACGCATACTTGCGCGCCTTCGATGCAAGGAGCGGACGCGAGCTGTGGCAGGGCCGGCTGCCCGTGCCCGGCGTTGCCAATCCCATGACCTATCTCTGGAAGGGCGAGCAATATGTCGCGATCGGCGCCGGCGGCCATTCGGAAGGCGGCACGTCGATCGGCGACAGCGTGGTCGCGTTCCGCCTGGCGCGGCAAGGGGAGTCGCCCTCGCTGGTGTCGCGCACGCTCGATCGTCCCGGGGGCCGGTTCTGGGCCGCGGTCGTCGTGCTGGTGCTCGTGATGATCGCGCTCGTCATCGCCGGCTTTCGCTGGCGCATGAGTCGCCGCAGGACGGTCTAGTCCCAGGCGCGAAAGACGGGTTTTGCGAACCGCGGTTCACAGCCTCGCGCGTTACTGTTCGAAGGTGAGACCGAGGCGTTTGTCGTTGCGCCACACGGTGCGGCACTTGCGCACGAACTGATCGCTGGAGATCGACAGGGTAAACGACGGCGGCAGCAAAATGCGGCCGTCGAGGTCGATTGCAGCGCCTCCGCTCGACAAATTCCGCACCGTGCACGCAACGCCGCGGCATTCAAAGGTGATCGTCGCACCCTTGAAAACCCGATGCCGCTGCGCTGCACGCTTCTCAATCATATCCGTTAATCCAAACTGAGAGAGCGTAAATTACGGCATAGAAATTACATCGAACTAAATTCAATGTACGTCGTACTTGCCGGGCGCTTCATACTTCGTTTACGACAATGCGCGGCGGGCGCGTGTGTTGTGCACGCGCTGCCCACAGCCTCGCAAGGAGGCCGATCAATTGTGGCGACACTCGCCAATGGAGATATTGATGAAGACCACGATTTCGATTTTGTTCGCTGCCGCCGTCGCGCTGTCATCGGCACCCGCCCATGCCACCAAGCTCGATCTGTCGACCATGAGCTGCAAGCAATTCCTCGAGAGCGGCGACGACACCATCAAGCTCGTCCTGACCTGGATGGACGGCTGGTATAAGGGCGACGAGGACAACGCGATCATCGACACAGACGTGTTCGTCGACAATGCCAAGAAGTTCGGCACCTATTGCGGCAACAACCCGACGGTCAGCATCGTCACCGCGGCCGACGAAGTGCTGGGCAAGTAATTAAAGCACGATCCGGAGCCGAAGAGCCGCGTTAGCGCAAAGTGCGAAGCGGTTTTCCCTCGCGACAAAACGCGGAACGCGTTTGCGCGGAGATTATGCTCAAACAATAACCTGAAGCGCGGTGAGGATTCATCCCAATCCCATCGCGCTTAGCCCGGCAGCATCGCGAACGCGCTCGAGACCATCGCCACCGGCTTGTTGTCGGTGGCGGACAAGAGCGTGACGCGACCGAAGCTCATGGTGCGTCCGAGCCGCACCACCTTCGCATCCGCCAGGACGTCCGACGATGAGACCGCGCGCATGAAGTGCGTGGTCTGGTCGACGGTCGTCATCGGACGGTAGCCGCGATTGGCGGCGAGGATGGCGATCACCATGGAGGTGTCGGCGAGCGCCATCAGGGCCTGGCCGCAGACCACGCCGCCGCTGCGGCAAAGCCGCTCGGAGAAGGCCATGCGCAGCACCGCGCCTGGCTGCCAATCCGAATCGTTCGGTGGCGGCTCATGGTCGATGCGCTCGACCGACAGGCCGAGATCCTGGACCCATGGCGCGAACACGTCGCCCAGCACGCGCCTGGCCTCCTCGATGCCGAATTCGGTCGTTGGCTGCGCTGGCATGATTCCGTTCCCCTTGTTGCCCGATGTTTCGGCCATTGTGCCCGCTATGGCACGGCAAAGTCACCTCGTTCGGGGGCTTCTGCCTTGGCTTGAAAATGCCCGACTTCGCCCCCTATGATGCCGCGCTTGGGAACAGGGTGGACGATGTTGCGGCGGTTTGTCTTGGTATTTTGCTTGGGCCTGGTCGGCCTGGCGCTAGGCGGGTGCACCAAGTGCGGCCCGATCTGGGACGATTGGCTGCAATCGCCAAAATCCTGCAAATCGGACCGTTTCTAGCGGTTCGCGCGGCATGCTGCGTTACGGCCGACGACGCGCCGGTTCGACCATCGATGATCAATGGAGTGACGTGATGAAGGTTTTCCGTATGGCGGCGCTGCTAGCGGTGCTCGCCGGGCCGGCCTACGCGCAGAATGCGATGCCCCACATCAATATGATGCAGGATACGCCGAGCAAGACCGACGAAGAGAAGGCGGTCGATGCCGAGCGCGACCAGCGTTACAAGGAGACGCTGAGGAAGATTCCGGACGCCAAGGCCGCCAACGATCCCTGGGGTGGGATGCGCGCCGATGCCCCCAAGGCCGCCGCGCCAAAGACCTCTGCTGCGGCCAAGAAGACCAAGACCGCTCCGACCGCCAACTGACCGCCCCGGTCGGCCGGACTCCTCTTCGTTCCCCGATCTCCTATATTCGAGGGGGGCGTAGGGCTGAAGGAGTAGCGGCATGGTGTTTCGTCCGCGGGATCTTGCCGACCGGATGGCGCGCCGGCGCAAGGCGGGCGACGGCTATTTGCGAGAGACCTTCACATTGCCGCGCGAGGCGGCGAGGGCGAAGGCGCAGGCCTTCTTCGCCCGCTATCCCAAGGCCGGGTATATGAGTGAGGTCGAAAGCTGGCGCGAACTGCCTGGCGGCGACATCGAGTTCACGATGCGCCGCCTGCCCAGCGCCGACTAAAGCGAGTGGCCCGGCTTGCCGCAAGTTTTAGTCTTTTTCGGAAACCCCGTTCAAAGCTTTGCCATTTAGGATCTCCCACTTCCAGGGGAGAGCGATGGCCCGGCACCGCAAAGATCTCGGCGCCCGCAGACATGTGCGGGTTGATCTCTACAGGCCCGGATTTCTGATTCCGGCACCCGATGCGCCATGGATTGAATGCACGATCGTCGAGGTCTCCGACGACGGCGTATCGATCGATGTCGGTGCGCTGCCGGTGCCGAAAGTGTTCGGCCTGTCGTTCACGACCGGCGGCGAGGTGATCCGAATCTGCATCCTGACGTGGCGCAATGGCGAGCGCGTCGGGGCGCGCTTCGTTCGTGCCAGGGATCTGCGGCGGAAGCGCCAGCGTGAGGCGGCCAGGGGAACGGCCGGGAAACCGGAGGGCCGGCCGGACACGGCTAGAGCATGATCCGGAAAAGTGTTGAGCGGTTTTCCGAAAAGATCATGCTCAAACAACAGCCTAAAGCGCGATGACGATCCATCCTAATCTCATCGCGATTTGGTGTAGTCTAATCGAAGGATTCCGCGACGATACGAATCCGGAAAACCGGTTGCTTGGTCTCGTCCAGGAGCTCCATGTGCCATTCGGAGTTCTCCTGCAGTTTGCGGGCGATGCCGGCGGCCATATCGGCGCAGACATGGGTCATTTCCTTCCAAGCTGCATCGCGATCGGGAAATTCGCTGGCCTGCTCCGATGAGCCCGAATAGCGCCCGTTCCGGATCCGGAAAAAATAGAGCGGCATGGCTGGCACCGATCGCGTAATGGCCGAGCCCCGAGGCCACGAGGCGCGCAGTGCAATCCCAAACCGCAGGCAGATCAACTCCGGAACTTTACGGGAGTCATGAGCAGCAAAGCCGTGCGGGCAATGTGCAGGGGGGCGCCCCCAAAGGGGCGCGGCCCAGTCTTGCTGACAGTTCTCGCGACCGGCTCAGGCGGTCTTGCGATCGATGGCCTTCAGTTCCCGGTCGATACGCAGTTGCACGCGACGAATGGCAAGGAGATCGATCTTGGTCTCGGTCTTGCCGCTCTTGATCGTCTCACCGATGCGGAATTGCCACTGCCAGACGCCTTGTATCGCCGTCTTGGCCACGGTGAACTCGATGCCCCTGTGATTCATGGCCGACCTCCACGATTCACCCATGGTTAACGTAACAGGTTGGACGTCATAATATTCCGCCGTCCGTCAAATTTTGCCGCTAAGTCGTGGATAATGCAACGAAATCCTTGACCTCTGTGGTGCGAAACAAACGAAGACGCGTGAAGGCCGCTTTCCACATATGGTGCAGCGCAAATTTCACCGGTGCTGAAAGGAACCAGTCGGCTGACCGCGCATTGGCTCGGCAAGGAAATTCATCCAGAGCCATTCGGCTCAAACCCGGCACCTTCGGATTCCATGAAGCTGATCGTCGAGCTCCTCAGGCGGGTCTGGCAGCGCGGCCGGCCCGAGACAAGCGGGTACAACCTGCACGCAAGCGAGGGCGACGACCGTTCGAGCATGGCCGATTTCGTCCGCATCCTTCAGATGCACGACCGGGAGGGCGGCCGGAGCAACTATCCGAGTTGATGGGGTGCTCCCGGGCAGGAACTTTGTTCATGGCCGGAGAACCACGGGTTCCGTGCCCGACATGTCCGCGAACGACGTGTTGGGCGAATGCGCAACGCGTTGCGGCTGCCTTGCGACAGGCCGCGCGGTCCGGGGAAAACCGACACGAGTGAGGACAGATCCCGATACGACCTTGCAATGTTTGTTCGCACATGGCAACGCCAGGTTTCATTATATGGTAGTTGCTAACTTGACCTTCTAAGAAACTGGACCTCGTAAAAGAGGATAGCGTGGGCTGGCTTCGTAATCTCGTGTTGCGCTGGGGTGCGCGAAATTTTTCTCTGGTCTGTCCGCATTGCAGGCAGCCGGCATCGCCTACGGTCTTCAGGCGCGGGCGCTATAGCCTCGGCGAGGAGACGCTCACTTGCGAGCGGTGCGGCGAGACGAGCGTGATCACCTTCTGGCGCTTTGAGGGACTATCAAACCAGCCGCCTGGCTGCGGCGGCGAATCATCCGCCGCCGGACCGCCGCTGGCACCTGGGTCGCGTCGCGCGGTGAGATGAAGCCGCGGCACGTGCCTTGCTTCGCCTCGTTGCGGGTCGAAAGGCAAAGGCGCCTCATTGGCTCGCCTCCTGGCTGATCTCCTGCGCCGCGATCCTGCCGGTCGTCCTCCCCGCCGCCCCTGCGATCGATTCCTTTTCGCTGCGGCTACGCGCAAATCCCGGGAATTGCGCGACAGAAAAAAAAGCCCCGCCAGGGAGAGCCGGGCGGGGCAGAAGGTTATTGGAGGCTGAGGTGCTGGGCTGCAACACCGTAGCCAAGCAAGGTTACCCCGCGCAGCTTACAGGGAGCTTACAGGCGGGAGCGGGCGATTGGCGGTTCAAGGCCAGATTGCGGATAGGTCGTGTCGCCATCTCGAGGACGAATCCCGTCCCAATTCCGACACCCACTCGCAGAAATTACGACACAGCAATTGAGGAGACTCAGCGTTGCTCGGCGATGCCATGGGGGAACGTGGCCCGCCGATCAGGGGTGGCATATGGATAACGTAGAGCGATCATTCGCCGCTGCGACGGCGACGGGGTTTGTTGTGCTGGTTGTGGGGCTCATTCTGTTGGCCGTGCTGTAGGCCGGTACGCGCGGGGAGAGGAAGCGGCGTTGCTCGCCTCATGGGCCAAAACCGCGGACGGCGACGATGAGGAAGGCCGCGGGTGACCGTTGGCGATATTGCGGCGGCCGTGCCCTTTGCCAGCCGCTTCAGTCCCGGCCTTGGGAGCATGAGTCAGGCAATAGCGGCAATCTTGAAGATGACCTAAGGCGCGTCCCCTGATCACAAGCGGTTCCGGACGTTGTCAAAATCAACCTCGACGACAACCGGAATCAGAAGGGGCTGGCTACTTTGCATGGGGTTGTTTTCATGGATTCTGGTGAGACCCCGAAACCGCCGCGTCGCCCGTGCCAGCGGACTGGCGGCCTCAATCCGATGGACTGCAACCAATTGCTCCCTATACGAATTGGCCTACCCCATTCAGACTAGGCGTTTCGAGGCATGAACGCCTTGAGGCAGTCTGCGAACAAATTCTGACATTCACAAATTCAACTTGGGACACCGGGGGTTAAGTACGGACAGCACCTGAAGCTCAAAAAGAACATATTGCGAACATGGAACAAACAGTGTACGGTAATTTTATCGCCGGCCCGCTTCGCCAACCGTTTGTCCCTCTCGCGAATCCCCGCCATAAGGAGCACGACCAGATGTCCGCCACTGCCCTACGTATCGTCGAAGGATCTTCCATGGACAAGAGTAAAGCCCTGGCTGCCGCGCTCTCTCAGATCGAGCGCCAGTTCGGCAAGGGTTCGGTGATGAAGCTCGGCAAGAGCGACCGTTCGATGGACATCGAGGCGGTGTCTTCCGGCTCGCTCGGGCTCGATATCGCGCTCGGCATCGGCGGCCTGCCCAAGGGGCGCATCGTCGAGATCTACGGGCCGGAATCCTCGGGCAAGACCACGCTGGCGCTGCACACGGTGGCGGAAGCGCAGAAGAAGGGCGGCATCTGCGCCTTCATCGACGCCGAGCACGCGCTCGATCCGGTCTATGCGCGCAAGCTTGGGGTCAACATCGACGATCTCCTGATCTCGCAGCCGGACACCGGCGAGCAGGCGCTGGAAATCTGCGACACGCTGGTGCGTTCGGGCGCGGTGGACGTGATGGTGATCGACTCGGTCGCGGCGCTCGTGCCGAAGGCCGAGCTCGAAGGCGAGATGGGGGAATCGTTGCCCGGTCTCCAGGCGCGGTTGATGAGCCAGGCGCTGCGCAAGCTGACGGCCTCCATCAACAAGTCCAACACCATGGTGATCTTCATCAACCAGATCCGCATGAAGATCGGTGTGATGTACGGCTCGCCGGAAACCACGACCGGCGGCAACGCGCTGAAGTTCTACGCCTCGGTCCGTCTCGACATCCGCCGCATCGGCGCGATCAAGGAGCGTGACGAGGTCGTCGGCAACACCACGCGCGTGAAGGTGGTGAAGAACAAGCTGGCGCCGCCCTTCAAGCAGGTCGAGTTCGACATCATGTACGGCGAGGGCGTGTCGAAGATGGGCGAGATCCTCGATCTCGGCGTCAAGGCCGGCATCGTCGAGAAGTCCGGTGCCTGGTTCTCCTATGACAGCCAGCGCCTCGGCCAGGGCCGCGAGAACTCCAAGGCGTTCTTGAAGGCCAACCCCGATGTCACCGCCAAGATCGAAACCGCGATCCGCCAGAACTCCGGCCTGATCGCCGAGCAGATTTTGGCCGGCAATCCCGAGCGCGACGCCGACGGCGAGGAGCCGACGGAGGAGTAGGACTTAGCCGAATAGAGTTTTGCGAGGAGCGGGCGCTGAGGACGTTGAGTTGCCGACGTCATCAGTGCCCGTTTCGTTTTTGCGTGATAGAAGGGATACCGGATCAGTTGTCGAGACCGGGATCGCCGTGAGTTGGAATCAGTCCGAGGTCATTGCTGCTCGCCAAATCATCATTGAGACGGCGAAAGGTATACTTTCCGGAAGCGTGTTCCCGGTGGAAGGAGCCAGGACGATTGCGAGGCGTCGCTTCAAGGCTCGCCTCGAAGACGATCCTGATATTTTACCCTTTGTCGGAATTGCTTCCGAGACCGAATCTTTGCCGCTCGGACGCGAAAGGGCGCACTGGCAGGTACGCGCGCTCGCTGATCTGCAGGGCAGAATCGATGAATCCCAGGCTTGGGCGCTCACAATTGCGACCGCTCATTGTCAGAGCCTTCTGGCGCGATCGGCAAGTCTGATGCGTTGGCCCGACGGCTAGGATGGGTTGGACAAAGCCCATCCTACGAATCCCTCACTCCGCCGCTTGCGCGTAATCGCTCACCGGCGGGCAGGAGCACACGAGGTTGCGATCGCCATAGACGTTGTCGACGCGGCCCACCGGGCACCAGTATTTGTCGGTGCGCGAGACTCCGTCGGGGAAGCAGCCCTCACTGCGGGTGTAGGCGCGGGTCCAGTTGTCATCGGCGATGTCGTGCACGGTGTGCGGCGCATGGCGCAGTGGCGACGCTTCGATCTTGAAGCGGCCGGCCTCGACCTCGGCGATTTCTTTCCGGATCGCGATCATCGCGTCGCAGAAACGATCGAGCTCGGCCTTCGATTCCGACTCGGTCGGCTCGATCATCAGCGTGCCCGGGACTGGGAAGCTCATGGTCGGGGCGTGGAAGCCGTAGTCGATCAGCCGCTTGGCGATGTCGTCGACGGTGACGCCGCTGGTCGTCTTCAGCGGTCGCGGGTCGATGATGCATTCGTGCGCGACGCGGCCTTTCGCGTTCTTGTAGAGCACCGGGAAATGCGCGTCCAAACGCGCCGCGACATAGTTGGCATTGAGGATCGCGATCTCGGTCGCGCGCTTCAAGCCTTCGCCGCCCATCATCAGGATGTAGATGTAGGAGATGGTCAGGATCGAGGCCGAGCCGAACGGCGCAGCGGAGACCGGGCCTACCGTTGTATCCGGGCTGGTCGCGGGATGGCCGGGGAGGAACGGCGCAAGGTGCGCCTTCACGCCGATCGGGCCCATGCCCGGGCCGCCGCCGCCATGCGGGATGCAGAAGGTCTTGTGCAAATTGAGATGGCTGACGTCGGCGCCGTAGTCGCCGGGCCGCGACAGGCCGACCTGCGCGTTGAGGTTGGCGCCATCGAGATAGACCTGGCCGCCATGGCCATGCACGATGTCGCAGATCTCGCGGATATGCTCCTCGAACACGCCATGGGTCGAGGGATAGGTGATCATCATGGCGGCCAGGTCGTCCGAATGCTTCTCGGCCTTGGCGCGGAGATCGTTGACGTCGACGTCGCCGTTCTTCTCGCAGGCGACGACCACCACCTCCATGCCGACCATCGCGGCCGAGGCCGGATTGGTGCCGTGGGCGGAGGAGGGGATCAGGCACACTTTACGATGGGCGTCGCCGCGCGCGGCATGATACCCACGGATGGCCAAAAGCCCGGCATACTCGCCCTGCGCGCCGGAATTCGGCTGCAGCGAGATCGCGTCATAGCCGGTGATGTCGCACAGCCATTTTTCCAGCCGCGCGAACAGCGCGTGATAGCCTGCCGCCTGCTCACGCGGCGCGAAGGGATGCAGGCTGCCGAACTCCGGCCAGGTCAGCGGCGTCATCTCGGTGGTCGCATTCAGCTTCATGGTGCAGGACCCCAGCGGGATCATCGCGCGGTCGAGCGCGAGGTCGCGGTCACTGAGCTTGCGCATGTAGCGCAGCATCTCGGTTTCCGAGCGGTGCGCATGGAACACCGGATGGGTGAGGAAGGGCGTCGTCCGCTTCAATGCGTCAGGCAGCACCTCGCGCGTGGTCGCGTCGATCTCGGCATAAGAAAGCTTGCTGCCGAACGCACGCCAGACCGCCTCAACGGTCGCCGGCGTCGTGGTCTCGTCGAGCGCGATGCGCAAGGCACCATCACCGAGGCCGAGATTGATATTCTCGGCCGTCGCGCGCGCGACGATCTCGTCGCGCTTCGCGTCGACGTCTACGCTGACCGTATCGAAGAAGTTTTCGGAGCGTGGCGCAAAGCCGAGCTTGCGCAGGCCCGCGGCCAGCACGGCGGTGCGGCGATGGACAGTGCGAGCGATCTGCGAGAGGCCTTCGGGGCCGTGGTAAACGGCGTACATCGAGGCGATCACGGCGAGCAGCACCTGCGCGGTGCAGATGTTGGAGGTCGCCTTCTCACGGCGGATATGCTGCTCGCGGGTCTGGAGCGCAAGGCGATAGGCGGGCGCGCCGCGCGAGTCCACGGAGAGGCCGACGATGCGGCCGGGCAGCGAGCGCTTCAGCGCATCGCGCACCGCCATGTAGGCTGCGTGCGGTCCGCCATATCCCATCGGCACGCCGAAGCGCTGCGCCGAGCCGATCGCAATGTCGGCACCGAGTTCGCCGGGCGAAGCGAGCAGCGTCAGCGCCAGCAGATCGGCGGCAACGACCGCAAGCGCGCCCTTCGCGCGCAGCGCCGCAATGGCCGACCGCAGGTCGCGCACCGCGCCCGAGCTGCCCGGATATTGCAGCAGCGCACCGAGCACGTTCGCCTTGTCGAGATCCGTGAGGGGATCGCCGACGATCAGGTTCCAGCCCAGGGGTTCGGCGCGGGTGCGCATCACCGCGAGCGTCTGCGGATGCACGTCCTTGTCGACGAAGAAGGCTTGCGCCTTCACCTGCGTGTGCCGCTCCGCGAGCGCCATGGCCTCGGCCGCAGCCGTCGCCTCATCGAGCAGCGAGGCGTTGGCAACATCGAGCCCGGTGAGGTCGCAGATCATGGTCTGGAAGTTGAACAGCGCTTCCAGCCGGCCCTGGCTGATCTCGGGCTGATAGGGCGTGTAGGCCGTGTACCAGGCGGGGTTTTCGAGGATGTTTCGCTGGATCACCGCCGGCAAAATGGTGCCGGAATAGCCGTGGCCGATCAGCGAGGTGAAGACCTGGTTCTGGGCTGCGAGCTCGCCCATATGCGCGATCGCTTCCGTCTCGCTCAAGGGCTTGCCGAGATCGAGGGGAGCTGCCTGTCGGATCGAGGCCGGCAGCGTCTCCGCCATCAGGGTGTCCACGCTTTTCGCGCCGACGGTGTCCAGCATCGCCGCGACATCGCGCGCGGAGGGGCCGATATGGCGGCGAACGAAAGAGGCGGTGGTGTCGCCGTCGGATTTGCGGTGCGCGGTCATCATGGGTCCTCGCTAGGAGTTGCTGTCATGCCCCGCGAAGGCGGGGCATCCAGTAAACGCAACCGTTCGAGCTAGAGCTGATAGGCCGCGGCGTACTGGATCGTCCGCCCCAGTGCGCAGTGCGCACAAGGCGGACGATGACACGAAGTATGGGGTGACTACTCGCTTCATCTCACGCCGTGTGCGCCTTGTAGGCGGCCTCGTCCATGAGGCCGCCGAGCTCGCTCTTGTCGGCAATCTTGATCTTGAAGAACCAGGCCTTGCCTGCAGCGTCCGAATTGACCAGCGCCGGCTCATCGACGATCGCCTGGTTGACCTCGAGCACTTCGCCCGAGATCGGCGCATAGACGTCGGACGCGGCCTTCACGGACTCGACCACGGCCGCAGCTTCCGTCTTCTTCAGCGCGCGGCCGACCTTGGGCAGCTCGACGAACACGACGTCGCCGAGCTGCTGCTGGGCGTAATCGGTGATGCCGACGGTTGCGACATCGCCATCGATATCAAGCCATTCATGGTCGGAGGTGTACAGCGTCGTGGTCATTCTCGGTCCTCAGCGTTTGTAGGTGTTTTTCATGAATGGCATGGCGGAGACGGTGAGCGGCAGGCGCTGGCCGCGCACTTCGGCAAAGAGCTTTGCGCCGAGCGCGCTCTTCGCGGTGGGCACATAGCCCATCGCCACCGGTGCATTCAGGCTCGGGCCAAAACCGCCGGAGGTGACCGTGCCGATCGCTTCGGCCGACGTCGCGTCCGCAAACAACAGCGCGCCCTCGCGCACCGGTGCGCGGCCTTCAGCGCGCAACCCGACGCGGCGCCGCGGCGCGCCCTGATCGAAATGGGCGAGGATCTTCTCTGCGCCCGGAAAACCGCCGGCGCGGGCGCCGCCCGCGCGGCGACTCTTCTGCACCGACCATTCCAGCGCGGCCTCGACCGGCGTGGTCGTGGTGTCGATGTCGTGGCCGTAAAGGCAAAGCCCGGCCTCGAGCCGCAGGCTGTCACGGGCGCCGAGGCCAATCGGCAGTACGTCGGAATTTGCGAGCAGCGCCTTTGCCAGGCGTTCGGCATCGCCTGCTGGAACCGAGATTTCGAACCCGTCCTCGCCGGTATAGCCCGAACGCGACACGAAACACCCGATGCCATCGACCTTGCGCGGGCCCGCGTCCATGAATTTCATGGAAGGCGCCTCCGCACAAAGTTTCGCCAGCACGGCTTCGGCCTTCGGGCCCTGGAGCGCGATCAGCGCGCGGTCGTTCAGCGACTCGATGATGCAGTCGTCGGAGAGGTGCGCGCGAAGATGCGCCTCGTCGTCGGCCTTGCAGGCGGCATTGACGACCAGGAACAGGTGATCGCCGAAATTGGCGACCATCAGATCATCGAGGATGCCGCCGTCCGGATTGGTGAACTGGGCATAGCGCTGTCGCCCCGGCGCAAGCGCCATGATGTCCTGGGGCACCAGCCGTTCCAGCGCACGGGCAGCATCCTCGACCTTGCCGGACTTCGGCCGGAGCGCGATCTGGCCCATATGGGACACGTCGAACAGGCCGGCGGAGCCGCGGGTATGCAGGTGCTCTTTCAGGACGCCAGCGGGGTACTGCACGGGCATTTCATAGCCCGCGAATGGCACCATCTTGCCGTCAAGGGACACATGCAAGGCGTAAAGGGGGGTACGTCTGAGGGAGTTTTGGTCGTCGCGTGCAAGCATCACAGGGGCCCTCGCGGTTCCCGGGGAGGATTCCCCGCGGAAACCAGTCGAAGCCCCATCTGTCGCTGTGCCTGAGAGTATTATCCCGTCGGCGGGTGCCACCCGGGCTTCAATGCCCGTCGGCGCCTCTTTCCAGATGCTGTCAAAGCCACGCGGTCCTTTTGCCTGAGAGTTTCCGGGGCGGTTGCTCCTTCGGCGCCGGCACCAAAGCCGGTCTCTCCCGACGTGGCCGTACGATACAGGTAGGTACAGAACACGGGCCAGCCAAGCCTGTCAACGCGCCTGCAACAGCTATCAACGAGGATTGCGCGCCTGCGGCAACCCTCTGATCTCTCTGCACAGTTTCTGGACAGGGCAGCTCACCTTGTCTAAAAGCGCTATCGCCCGCAGATATCAGCCTTAATTTCAGGTTTGGGCGGGACCACACCCGATTGGATGAACATGAGCGGCGTCAACGAGATCAGGTCGACCTTTCTGAACTTCTTTGCCAAGAACGGCCACGAGATCGTGCCGTCCTCGCAATTGGTGCCGCGCAACGACCCGACGCTGATGTTCACCAATGCCGGCATGGTGCAGTTCAAGAACGTCTTCACCGGCGTCGAGAAGCGCCCCTACCAGCGCGCCACCACCTCGCAGAAATGCGTGCGCGCCGGCGGCAAGCACAACGACCTCGACAATGTCGGCTACACCGCGCGCCATCTCACCTTCTTCGAGATGCTCGGCAACTTCTCCTTCGGCGACTACTTCAAGGAGCGTGCGATCGAGCTCGCCTGGAATCTGATCACCAAGGATTTCGGCCTGAAGAAGGACAAGCTGCTCGTCACCGTCTATCACACCGACGACGAGGCGGCCGGTCTCTGGAAGAAGATCGCGGGCTTCTCCGACGATCGCATCATCCGCATCCCGACCTCGGACAATTTCTGGGCGATGGGCGATACCGGCCCGTGCGGCCCGTGCTCGGAGATCTTCATCGATCGCGGCGAGCACATCTGGGGCGGACCTCCGGGCAGCCCGGAGGAGGATGGCGATCGCTTCCTCGAATTCTGGAATCTCGTGTTCATGCAGTTCGAGCAGGTGACGAAGGAGGAGCGCCAGCCATTGCCGCGCCCCTCGATCGACACCGGCATGGGGCTGGAGCGCATGGCCTGCATCCTGCAGGGCGTCGACAGCGTTTTTGAGACCGATCTCTTCCGTCAGCTGATCGATGCGACCGCGTCCGCGCTCGGCAGCGGACCGAATGAGCAGACCGTTGCCTCGTTCCGGGTGATCGCCGATCATTTGCGCTCCTCGGCCTTCCTCGTCTCCGACGGCGTGCTGCCCTCGAACGAGGGCCGCGGCTACGTGCTGCGCCGGATCATGCGCCGCGCGATGCGCCATGCGCAGCTCCTGGGCGCGAAGGAGCCACTGATGCATCGCCTCGTCTGGGCGCTGGTCCGTGAGATGGGCCAGGCCTATCCGGAGCTGGTGCGCGCCGAAAAGCTGATCGAGGAAACGCTGCGGCTGGAAGAGACCCGCTTCCGCAAGACGCTGGTCCGCGGCCTTGCCATTCTCGATGAGAAGAGCGCGTCCTTGAAGAAGGGCGACATGTTCGACGGCGACGTCGCCTTCACGCTCTACGACACCTACGGCTTCCCGCTGGATCTTACGCAGGACGCGCTCAAGTCGCGCGGCATCGGCGTCGATCAGGCTGCGTTCACCGACGCGATGGAGCGGCAGAAGGCCAAGGCGCGCGAGTCCTGGAAGGGCTCGGGCGAGGCGGCTTCCGAAGCGATCTGGTTCCCGCTGCGCGAAAAGCTCGGGGCCACCGAATTCCTCGGCTACGAGACCGAGAGCGCCGAAGGCGTTGTTTCTGCATTGGTGAAGGACGGCCAGGAAGTTGCCAGCCTCAAGGCTGGTGAGACCGGCGCGCTGGTGCTGAACCAGACGCCGTTCTATGCGGAGTCCGGCGGCCAGGTCGGCGACACCGGCGTACTGAGCGGTGAGGGCGGCCTCAAGTTCCGTGTTACCGACACGCAGAAGAAGCTCGGCGATTTCTTCGTGCACGTCGGCGCGGTGGAGAGCGGCGAGCTGAAGGTCGGCACTGCGCTCCAGCTCGAGGTGGATCACGGGCGCCGTTCTTCGATCCGCGCCCATCACTCCGCGACGCATCTGATCCACGAAGCACTGCGCCAGGTGCTCGGCGATCACATCGCCCAGCGCGGCTCGCTGGTCGCGCCCGATCGTCTGCGCTTCGACTTCGTGCATCCGAAGCCGATCACGCCGGAGGAGCTCGCTCGCGTCGAGGACATTGCCAACGACGTGGTGCTGGAGAATGACGAGGTCACCACCCGCGTCATGGGCGTGGACGAGGCCCGCGAAGCCGGTGCGCGTGCGCTGTTCGGCGAGAAATATGGCGACGAGGTCCGCGTCGTCTCGATGGGCAAGACCGCGCGCGAGCATGGCGCCAACGCACTCGGCTGGTCGGTCGAGCTTTGCGGCGGCACCCATGTCAAGCGCACCGGCGATATCGGCCTGATCACGCTGACGAGCGAAAGCGCCGTCGCCTCCGGCGTCCGCCGCATCGAGGCGCTGACCGGACGCCATGCGCGCAAGCATGCCAACGACACCATGGCGCTGGCGAAGACCGCGGCCGCCGAGCTGCGCACCTCGCTCGAGGACGTGCCGGCGCGCATCACCGCGCTGATAGACGAGCGCAAGAAGCTCGAGCGCGAATTGTCCGACGCCCGCAAGAAGCTTGCGATGGGCGGCGGTGCATCGTCCGGCAACGGCGCTGCCGCGGGCGTACGCGAGGTCGGCGACGTCAAGTTGATGGCGCGTGCGGTCGAAGGCATCGAGATGAAGGATCTCAAGAGCCTTGCCGACGACGGCAAGAAGCAGATCGGCTCCGGCGTGGTCGCGATCGTCGGCGTCACCGAGGACGGCAAGGCCGGCGTCGTGGTTGGCGTCACCGCCGACCTGACTTCGCGTTTCAACGCCGTCAATCTGGTGCGCGTCGCCTCCGAAGCGCTCGGCGGCAAGGGGGGCGGCGGCCGGCCTGACATGGCGCAGGCTGGCGGGCCCGACGGCGCCAATGCGGCGGCGGCGCTCTCGGCGATCGAAAAAGCCATGGTCGGCGCGTAAACACCGTGCGCCTCGTTCCGCGAGGACGTGGGCTTCGCGATCCCAATTTGAGGGATCGCCTCTACGAACTCCTGGAGCACGATCCGCTGGCCTATTCCGCCGGGTCGCGTTTCATCCAGGTGATCATTGCCGTCATCGTGCTCGACGTCGTGGCAATGACGCTTGCCTCGGTGCCGGAACTGGACGCGCAATTCGACCCGCTGTTCTCGGCGATCACCATCCTTTCCGTGATCGTGTTCGCGCTGGAATATGCGGCGCGGTTATGGACGGTCGCCGGCCATACGCAGCGCAAGGGGTCGGCGCTTGCCGATCGGTTCTCCTACGTCTTCTCCGCGCTCGGCATCATCGATCTCATGGCGTTCCTTCCCGCAGCGATCGTGCTGGCCACCGGCCGGCACGCGACGCTGGCTGCGCTCGGCGTGCTGCCGTTCTTCAAGTTGATCCGCTATTCGCCGGCGATGCGCTCGCTGTTTGCCGCCGTCCATGCCGAACGGCGCGCGCTGATTGGATGCATCGTCATCCTGATCGGCGTGGTGCTCACCTTCGCCTCACTGCTCTACGCCATCGAGCGCGAGGTGCAGCCCGAAAAGCTCGGCACCATCCCTCAGGCGATGTGGTGGGCGATCGTGACGCTCGGCACGGTCGGCTATGGCGACGTCGTGCCCGTGACGGCGCTCGGCAAATTCGTCTCCGTGTTCGCCATCATCAGCGGCTTTGCCATGATCGCGCTGCCGGTCGCGATCATATCGAGCGCGTTTGCGGAGGAGGTGAAACGGCGCGACTTCGTCGTCACCTGGGGCATGCTCGCGCGCGTGCCGCTGTTCTCGCCCCTGACGGCATCGGAGATCGCCGACATCATGCGGCTGCTTCGCGCCCGCACGATCGAGCAGGGCGAGATTCTGGTCCGGCGCGGCGACGCCGCCTCGTCGATGTATTTCATCACCGCCGGTGAGGTCGAGATCGAGCTTCCCAACCAGCATGTGCGGCTCGCCGACGGCACGTTCTTCGGCGAGATCGCGCTGCTGCACAAGACCAAGCGCAGCGGCACGGTGACCGCGACACGCAAGACGCGGCTTCTCGTGCTCGACGCCCAGCATTTCCACGCCCTGATCGAGCGCATGCCGACGCTCGCGGCGCATGTGCACAAGACGGCTAAGGCGCGGCTCGAAGAGGCTGGCGACCTCGCGGCGACCGAGCTCGCGCAGGCGGAGCGCGAGGGCACCGACCGCTGAGCGATCAGCCCTTGCGCAGGAAGACGTAGTCGGCGGAGTAGGGCGCGCTTCTGAACTCGCCGGCCTTCTCGCATGCCCCCTCGAGCTTGCCGCCATGGGTGTTGATGCGCTGGACGGTGGTGACGGGCGTCAGAACCCCGCTGCCGCGGCGCGAGGCGACCTCGAGCTTCAGCCAGGGGATATCACCTGCGGTTGCGCCCGGTGCGTTGCCGATGGCCTTGCCGACCACGGCGCTGCCGTCGGCGTGCTCCCAATTGGGACCTGCATAGTGCCGGCCGATCGTCTTGCCCTCGGACAGCAGCGTCGCGATCGGCTCGCGGAAAGCCCAGGCCAGCTTGCCGTCGGTCCCTGTCTTGCACTCATAGACCTGCGCGCCCTCGGCGTGGACGCTGAGCACGACGCTCTCGCCGGAGGCAGCGATCGTGTCGGGGAGCGCATCGGCGGCGAACGCAGACGTGCTGGCCAGCGCGAAGACAGAAAAGGCAAGACTCTTGAATGTCGGCATGATGCTTCCTCGAACAAAGGTCTCGTCATTGCGAGGAGCTCTTGCGACGAAGCAATCCAGCGTCTCTCCGCGGAGACAGTCTGGATTGCTTCCGCCTTCGCTCGCAATGACGGTTGAGGTGGGACGCGGGCTTACGCCGCCAGCGCCTTCGCGAGGTTCTCGGCGACCTTGTCGAGGAAGCCGGTGGTGGAGAGCCAGCGCTGGTCGGCACCGACGAGAAGGGCGAGGTCCTTGGTCATGTAGCCGTCTTCGACGGTGTCGACGCAGACCTTCTCGAGCGTGGTCGCGAACTTCGCCAGCTCCGGATTGTTGTCGAGCTTGGCGCGGTGGGCGAGGCCACGGGTCCAGGCGAAGATCGACGCGATCGAGTTGGTCGAGGTCTCCTTGCCCTTCTGGTGCTCGCGGTAGTGGCGGGTCACCGTGCCGTGGGCGGCTTCGGCTTCGACCGTCTTGCCGTCGGGCGTGAGCAGGACCGAGGTCATCAGGCCGAGCGAGCCATAGCCCTGCGCGACCGTGTCGGACTGCACGTCGCCGTCGTAGTTCTTACAGGCCCAGACATAGCCGCCGGACCACTTCAGCGCCGAGGCCACCATGTCGTCGATCAGGCGATGCTCGTAGGTCAGGCCCTTGGCGTCGAATTCCTTCTTGAACTCGCGGTCGAAGACCTCCTGGAAGATGTCCTTGAAGCGGCCGTCATAGACCTTCAGAATCGTGTTCTTGGTCGACAGATAGACCGGGTAGTTGCGCATCAGGCCGTAGTTGAACGAGGCGCGGGCGAAGTCGATGATGGAGTCGTCGAGATTGTACATCTCCATGGCGACGCCGGCGCCGGGGGCCTTGAAGACCTCCTTCTCGATCACGGTGCCGTCCTCGCCGACGAACTTCAGCGACAGCGTGCCCTTGCCCGGGAACTTGATGTCAGTGGCGCGGTACTGGTCGCCATAGGCATGGCGGCCGATGATGATCGGCTTGGTCCAGCCGGGAACGAGGCGCGGCACGTTCTTGCAGATGATCGGCTCGCGGAAGATCACGCCGCCGAGGATGTTACGGATGGTGCCGTTCGGCGACTTCCACATCTGCTTGAGGTTGAACTCCTTCACCCGGGCTTCGTCCGGGGTGATGGTGGCGCACTTGACGCCGACGCCGACCTTCTTGATCGCCTCGGCAGCGTCGATCGTCACCTGATCGCTGGTCTGGTCGCGGTACTCCATCCCCAGGTCAAAGTAGAGGAGCTGCACATCGAGGAACGGGTTGATCAGCTTGTCCTTGATGTACTGCCAGATGATCCGGGTCATCTCGTCGCCATCGAGTTCGACGACGGGGTTGGACACCTTGATTTTTGCCATGATCGGGGAAGCCTCTTGGGAACGGCGCTTTGGCGCGCCACGGGAATATCCGCCGCCTCTTAGCACCGGGAAGCGGCGGGCGAAAGCCAAGGGATTATGCACTTTTAGCTCATCCAGCTTCCGCAGATGGGGAGCCGCAGCGGCGCCGCGGCCGGGGGCGGAGCTGAAGTTTCGGACAAGATTCAAAAGCCGATTCTAACCCCGTTATTTCCCTTGAGAATTTTGTCAGGACAGGCAAACGACGGGGTAACGGAGCCGGCCCGATAGGCCTGCTTGAATCAATTCTTTGGAGCGCCTGCGTAAGGCCTTGAGGACCAGCGTGAAAGCAAAACGAGATGTCGGGGACTGACAAGAGCAAGACGGGCCTCGCCCTCGATGGTCCCATCGTGATCCTGGTCGAGCCGCAGCTCGGCGAGAACATCGGGATGGCAGCCCGTGCCATGGGCAACTTCGCCCTGAGCCGCTTACGCATCGTCAACCCGCGTGATGGCTGGCCCAACATCGCCGCCCAGCGCGCCGCGGCCGGTGCCGACCACATCCTGGAGCGGGTCGAGCTGTTCGATACCGTCGAGCAGGCGGTCGCCGATCTCGACCTGTTGTTCGCCACCTCCGCCCGGGCCCATGACCAGGCCAAGCCGGTGGTCGGCCCGGAAGCGGCGACGACCGAGATCGCCGGCCATATCGCCACCGGCGGAAGGGCCGGCATCCTCTTTGGCCGCGAGCGCTGGGGGCTGACCAACGAGGAGGTCGCGCTCGCCAACCGGGTGGTCACCTTCCCGGTCAACCCGGGCTTTGCCTCGCTGAACCTTGCGCAGGCGGTGCTGCTGGTCGGCTACGAATGGTTCAAACGAGCCACGGAGGGCGCGCTGCCGCACGGCATGCCGGAGCGCTCGGAGCGCGCCTCGCAACACCAGATCCAGGCCTTCTTCGACAACCTCGTGCGCGAGCTCGACCGCGTCGAATTCCTGCGCCCGGCCGAGAAGCGCGACACCATGCTGGTCAATTTGCGCAACATCTTCACCCGCATGGAGCCGACCAAGCAGGACATGCACACCCTGCACGGCGTGGTGATGGCGATCGCGGAAGGGCGCAAGGGGCCAGCCAAGGGCGGCGTGCTCGACGGCGAGCAGGCAACGCGGCTGCGCGCGCTGCTGGCCGAACACGGCCAGGGTGGGGCGCCCGACAGCGGCAGCACAGTGCGCGGCCTCGCGCGCCTGCTCCGCCGCAACCCGACCGATGCCGAGCGCCTGCTCTGGCAGGCCCTGACCCGAGACCGCCGCTTCGCCGGCCAGTTCAAGCGCCAAACGCCGGTCGGCCGGCAGATCCCGGATTTCGTCTCGTTTCAGCACCGCATTGCGATCGAGCTGGTCAATCCGAAAGAGACTGAGACTATCGTTGCCGATCGCGCGGCGCGGCGGGCGTGGCTGGAGGAGCGCGACTATCGGGTGATCGAGATCAGGGCTGCGGATGTGGAGCGCGACCTGGAGGCCGACTTGGTGCGTTTGGCGGCGCTGCTGCGCGACAAATCGGAAAATCCGTAGGGTTTGGCAAAGCCTCGGCCATCGCTCGAAGAGCGAGGGCAGAGGCGTGCCCACCCAACAGCGTCGGTGCCCAATCCATTGGCACGCTTCGTGCAACCCAGCGCGATACGAAATGACGTTGCGTCTCCGCTTCCCGGAAGGGAGCAGAATGACGCGACCCAATCATTGGCCAAGGGAGACCCCGACATGAAGCGTTCCGACCTCACCGAAAAACTGCTCGACATCAAGCGCGAGAAGGGCTGGAGCTGGAAATACATCTGCGAGAAGATCGGCGGCTATTCCGAGGTGTTGATCGTCGGCGCGATCATGGGCCAGATGAAGCTCACCAAGCCGCAGGCGGCGAACGCCGGCGAGCTGTTCGGGCTGTCGAAGGCGGAGACTGCGATGCTCAACGAGGTGCCCATGCGCGGCACCGGCACGCCGATGCCGCCGACCGATCCCTTGATCTACCGCTTCTACGAGATGGTGATGGTCAACGGCCCGGCGTGGAAGGCGCTGATCGAGGAGGAGTTCGGCGATGGCATCATGTCGGCGATCGACTTCGACATGGCGATCGAGCGCGTCGCCAACCCCAAGGGCGACCGCGTCAAGATCACCATGAGCGGCAAATTCCTGCCTTACAAATATTACGGCGCGAGCGGCAACGTGCCGGAGTATGGCTTCAAGGAGGGGTGATACGGCGGTTAATGCCGGGTGAAGCGGCAAGTCGATGTTTGCCACCTCAGGTTCGCTTTATCGCAACCGGGGGTAGTTAAGAACGAACTCGTCACTTCAACTGCAGGAATTCGCCATGACGTTGCGTACGCCCCTTGTTTCGGCAGGCCTTGGTCTGCTTGTTATGATCGTTCCCGCTTCTGCCCAGTCACCGGGCCAGCGGGTCATCATCGAACAGTCCGGTGGCTCCCAACGTCAGGAAGGCTCGGTGCGCGTGCAGAGCACGATCAACTTCTTCGTCGCCGGGCCGAGCGGCGATACCGATGACGCGCAGAAGCTGCGCGACCGCGCGCGCCGCACAGTCTATGAAATGGCGGCGCGCGAGTGCGATCTCCTCCGCGAGGTTCTCGCCAAGGACTGCCGACTGGAGACGGTGAACAGCAACATCAACCGACAGTTCGGGCAGCAGCAAGAAGGCTTCAGCGTGAGTGGTTCGATGAGCCTTCAAATCACGCTGAAATAGTTGCCGGAGGCGGGGACCTATTTCCCCGCCTTCACCTCAATCGCGGCCACCGCTGCGAGCTCATTCATCTTGGTGCGAATCGCCTGCTCGGTGAGGGCGACGCCTTTGGCTGAGAAATCGCCCAATACCTTGCGCAGGACGTCACCGTCGCCGGCTTCCTCGAAATCGGCTGCAACCACCTCCTTGGCATAGGCCGTGGCTGCATCGCCCGTAATCCCGAGCTTCTCGGCCGCCCACAGGCCGAGCATCCGGTTGCGGCGGGCCTCGGCCTTGAATCTCTGCTCCTCGTCGAGGGCGAATTTCTTCTCAAATCCTTCCTCGCGCTTGTCGAAAGTGGTCATGCTTTTCCGTTCCAATTCCCTTACCTGAATCCGGCCGTGACGCCGCGTTGCGGTGACGCCAGCCGATGCCTAGATAAGGGGCACGAATCGGCAGACCAATGAGCCGTTAAGCCGCAGGCAAGACGGTATAAGTTGATGCCGGGAGAGCCGGATCGATTGTGCTGGGACCGCCAATCGGATAGGTTGCCTAAGGTTTGGTTCCTGTTCTGTTTCTATGGGTTCCGGACCGTTCACGGCAGCTCCGCTGTGGGTCGTAATCCTTGTCAACCGGAGCACACCAAATTCATGGATTTTAACAAAACACGGTACATCCCAATGAGCCGTCGGCGTCGTATTTATGAAGGCAAGGCAAAGGTTCTTTACGAAGGCCCCGAGCCCGGGACCCTGATCCAGCACTTCAAGGACGACGCCACCGCGTTCAATGCGAAGAAGCATCAGGTGATCGAGGGCAAGGGCGTCCTCAACAACCGGATCTCGGAGTACCTGTTTCAGCACCTCAACGACATCGGGGTGCCGACCCATTTCATCCGCCGTCTCAACATGCGCGAGCAGTTGATCCGCGAGGTCGAGATCGTGCCACTCGAGGTGGTGGTGCGGAACGTTGCCGCGGGCTCGCTCTCGCAGCGGCTCGGCATCGAGGAGGGCACGCAGCTGCCACGCTCGATCATCGAATTCTACTACAAGAACGACCAGCTCAACGACCCCATGGTGTCGGAAGAGCACATCACCGCCTTCGGCTGGGCGACGCCGCAGGAGATCGACGACATCATGGCGCTCGCCATCCGCGTCAACGACTTCCTCACCGGCCTCTTCCTCGGTATCGGAATCCGCCTCGTCGACTTCAAGATGGAATGCGGCCGCCTGTTCGAGAACGAGATGATGCGGATCATCGTCGCCGACGAGATCTCACCGGACTCCTGCCGTCTGTGGGACATCAAGTCGAACGAGAAGCTCGACAAGGACCGCTTCCGGCGCGACCTCGGTGGCCTGCTCGAGGCTTATACCGAAGTTGCGAAGCGCCTCGGCATCCTCATGGAGAACGAGCGTCCGGCGGGTTCGGGCCCGGTGCTGGTGAAGAGCTAAAGAGGGATTATCGACGTGAAGGCACGTGTCACCGTTACCCTGAAGACGGGCATTCTGGATCCGCAGGGCAAAGCCATCGAAGGCGCGCTGAAATCGCTCGGCGTCGATGGCGTGGCCAGCGTCCGTCAGGGCAAGGTGTTCGACATCGAGCTCGCCAGCGCGGACAAGGCCAAGGCCGAAGCCGCGCTGAAGGAGGCCGCTGACAAGCTTTTGGCGAACACGGTGATCGAGAATTATCGCGTCGAGATTGTGTAGCGTTCACAGCCATCCGACGCGGCGGAAGCGCCAATAGAGCGCGATGCACGAAATCAGCATCAGGCCGAGTACGGCAAAATAACCGTACTCCCACTCCAACTCCGGCATGTGCTTGAAGTTCATGCCGTAGATTCCTGCGACCGCCGTTGGGATGGCGATGATCGCGAGCCATGAAGCAAGCCTCTTGGAGACCACGGTCTCCTGAGCCTGGCCGACCAGCAGACTCGCTTCGAAGGCGAAGGCCAGCACCTCGCGCATGGAATCGATGCGCTCCTGGATATTCCGGACGTGGTCGGTGACGTCCCGGAACAGAGGCTGCATGGTCTGACGCACCATCGACAGCTCGTCATGCTCGAGCCGACGGCAGACTTCGACCAGCGGGCCGATCGCATTGCGCAGCCGCAACAGATCGCGGCGCAGCATGTAGAGCCGCTCGATCTGCGCCTTGGTGATCACGTTGGAGAGCACGTGGTCCTCGATCTCCTCGACCTCCTCATGGATGCTTTCGAGCACGGGGGAGTAGTTGTCGACGATGAAATCGAGGATGGCATAGAGGATGTAGTCCTCGCCCCGGGCCAGCGCCCGCGGACAGCTTTCGCAGCGCGCGCGCACCGCGGTGTAGGACGTCGAGGCGCCGTGGCGTACCGTCACGAGATAGCCGTCGCCAACGAAGATGTGCGTCTCGCCGAAGGCTATCCGGCCGTCGATCAGTTGCGCTGTACGCGCGACGATGAACAGGGCTTCGCCATATTGCTCGATCTTCGGCCGCTGATGGGCGTTGTTGGCATCTTCGATTGCGAGCTCGTGCAGATCGAATTGCTTCTGCACCGCGGCGAGCAGCGCCATGTCGGGCTCGTGCAACCCGATCCAGACGACGTGCCCGGGCTTTGCCCGCCAGCTCGAGGCTTCGCTGATCGCGATGTTGGCCACGCGCCGGCCGTCGACATAGGCGCCGGCAGCAACGACGCCCTCGGTGGAGACCGGTTCGGCTGGGGATGTAGGCGACGACGGGACGTTCATGGCTTCAATCCCCGGCAAAATCGTTGGCCAAAGGGCGGGTTATGGCCTGTGCACAAAGCCGTCAGGTGAGGCTAGCACTGGTAAAATCCGCGTCAAATGGTTATGTCTCCTCACGATTTGGCCGCCGGCCAGCCCGATTCCATTCCTCGCTTCGGAACTCAAAGCCATGAAAGCCGCCATCCTCGTCTTTCCCGGAATCAACCGCGAGCGCGACATGGCGCGTGCGCTGAAGCTGATCTCGGGACACGAGCCGGCGATGGTCTGGCACGCTGAGATGTCGCTCCCCGTTGGGACCGATCTCGTCGTGGTGCCCGGTGGCTTCTCCTATGGCGATTACCTGCGCTGTGGCGCCATCGCCGCGCGCGCGCCGGTGATGGACGCGGTGCGCGACTATGCGGCGAAGGGCGGGCTCGTGCTCGGCGTCTGCAACGGTTTCCAGATCCTCTGCGAGTCCGGCCTGTTGCCGGGCGTGCTGATGCGCAATGCCCGGCTGAAATTCATCTGTCACGACGTGCATCTGCGCGTCGAACGCTCCGACACGCCGTTCACCCGCGGCTACAATGCCGGCCAGGTGATCCGCGTGCCGGTCGCCCATGGCGAGGGCAATTACGAGGCGGATGAAGAGACCATCAAGCGGCTCGAAGGCGAGGGGCGGGTGCTCTACCGCTACTGCTCGGCCGAAGGCGTGGTCGACGAGGCCCACAACATCAACGGCGCAGCGCATTCCATTGCCGGCATCGTCAACGACAAGGGCAACGTGCTCGGCATGATGCCGCATCCGGAAAACCACGTCGAAGACATCATGGGCTGCACCGACGGCCGTGGCCTGTTCGCCGGCCTCGCGGCGCATCTCGACCTCGCGGCATGAACCTCGTCACGCGAGATCGCGACTGACCGAGGGTTGTTCGATGACGTGGCGCTGCTTTCGAGCTACGCGCCCGATGGAGGCGTCGCCTTCCGCTTCACCCGCTTGATCGTGCCGGAAAAGGTGAACAGCCGACGCTCGCCGGCCATCATCTCGCCGCGCAGGAAGATCAGCGAGCCGCCGGCGCGGGTGACCTCGCCGGTGCATTCGATCAGCTCGCCCTCGTGGCCGGCATCGAGGAATTCGCAGCCAAAATTGACGGTCACGCCCCGGCCGTCCAACGCATGGCGGCCGATCGCGAACAGGCAATAATCGGCGAACGCCATGAAGCATCCGCCGTGGACGTTTTGGGACCCGTTGAGGTGTTTTTTCTCCACCCGGAAGGCGCAGCGGACGCGGCCGTCCTCCTCGAAGCGGTGCCAGAAGGGGCCGATATGGTTCTCAAAACTGTCGCGAATCCAGGTCTGCCAGCCCTTGAATTCCCCCTCGGTCGCGACGTGCAGGTCGGGGCGGGGGGAAGAAGTCGTCTTGGTCAGCTCGTGCAAGGAATGGGGCCTTCAAATGAGAGGTTTTTGCCCTTAAATCCGATCCGTCCGTGCTGTGCAATTCCTGTTCCCGCGGGCCCCTTCTGCAAAACTATGGACAGTGGGAAAATGCGCCTTAAAGGGCTTTTCGCGAGGCCCGGATGTTCCTAAGAACGGCCAGACCCCGCCGAAAGCGCCGAATCCATGCTCAAGAACGAACCGAAGATCACCCCCGAACTCGTAGCCGCCCACGGGCTCAAGCCCGATGAGTATGAGCGCATCCTGAAGCTGATCGGGCGGGAGCCGACCTTCACCGAGCTCGGCATCTTCTCGGCGATGTGGAACGAGCACTGCTCGTACAAATCCTCGCGCATCCATCTCCGCGGCCTGCCGACGAAAGCACCGTGGGTGATCCAGGGCCCCGGCGAGAACGCCGGCGTGATCGACATCGGCGACGGGCAGGCGGTTGTCTTCAAGATGGAGAGCCACAACCACCCGAGCTACATCGAGCCCTATCAGGGAGCAACCACTGGCGTCGGCGGCATCTTGCGCGACGTCTTCACCATGGGCGCGCGCCCCATTGCCTGCCTGAACGCGCTGAGCTTTGGCGCACCCGAGCATCCCAGGACGCGGCATCTCGTCTCCGGCGTGGTCGCCGGTGTCGGCGGCTACGGCAATTCCTTCGGCGTGCCGACGGTCGGTGGGCAGGTGCGCTTCCACACCCGCTATGACGGCAACATCCTCGTCAACGCCATGGCGGTCGGCCTCGCCGACGCCGACAAGATCTTCTATGCGGCCGCCTCCGGCGTGAACATGCCGATCGTCTATCTCGGCTCCAAGACGGGCCGCGACGGCATTCACGGCGCCTCGATGGCGTCGGCCGAGTTCGATGACAAGTCCGAGGAGAAGCGCCCCACCGTTCAGGTCGGCGATCCCTTCGCCGAGAAGCTGCTGCTCGAGGCCTGCCTCGAGATCATGGAGAAGGGCTGTGTCATCGCGATCCAGGACATGGGTGCGGCGGGGCTCACATGCTCGGCAGTCGAGATGGGCGCCAAGGGCGACCTCGGCGTCGATCTCGATCTCGACGCGGTGCCGACGCGCGAGACCGGCATGAGCGCTTACGAGATGATGCTCTCGGAGAGCCAGGAGCGCATGCTCATGGTGCTCAAGCCCGAGAAGGAGAAAGAGGCCGAGGCGATCTTCAAGAAGTGGGGGCTGGATTTCGCCGTGGTCGGCTACACCACGCCCAGCAAGCGCTTTGTGGTCAAGCATGGCGGCGATGTCATGGCCGACCTGCCGATCAAGGAGCTCGGCGACGAGGCGCCGGTCTATGACCGCCCGCATGTCGCCTCAAGCGCGCTGCCGGTCGTGCATGCCCGCGAGGTCGCGGCGCCGATGGGCATTGGTGCTGCGCTCGAAAAGCTGATCGGCACGCCCGAGCTGTGCAGCAAGCGCTGGGTCTGGGAGCAGTACGACCACGTCATCCTCGGCAATACGGTGCAGCGCCCCGGCGGCGATGCTGCCGTCGTGCGCGTGGAGGACGGGCCGAAGGGCCTCGCGATGACGGTGGACGTCACGCCGCGCTATTGCGAGGCTGATCCATTCGAAGGTGGCAAGCAGGCGGTGGCCGAAGCCTGGCGCAACATTACCGCGGTCGGCGGCAAGCCGCTCGCGATCACCGACAATCTCAACTTCGGCAATCCGGAGCGACCCGAGATCATGGGCCAGTTCGTCGGCTGCCTGAAGGGCATTTCGGAAGCCTGCCGCGCGCTGGATTTCCCGGTCGTGTCCGGCAACGTCTCGCTCTACAACGAGACCAACGGCCGCGCGATCCTGCCGACGCCCTCGATCGGCGGCGTTGGCGTGCTCGATGATTTCACCAAATCCGCTTCGCTCGCCTTCAAGGCCGAGGGCGAGGCGATCCTCCTGATCGGCGAGACCCATGGCTGGCTCGGCCAGTCGGTTTATCTTCGCGACATCTGCGGTCGCGAGGAGGGCGCGCCGCCGCCGGTCGATCTCGCTGCCGAGAAGCGCAATGGCGACGTCGTACGCGGCATGATCCATGCGGGCACTGCGACGGCGGCACATGACCTCTCCGACGGCGGCCTCTTGATCGCGCTGGCCGAGATGGCGATGGCCAGCGGCATCGGCGCGCGTCTTTTGGCTGCGCCAGCCGCGCTCGTGCCGCACGCCTATTGGTTTGGCGAGGACCAGGCGCGCTACATTGTGACCGTGCCTGAGACGCAGGCCGGCCTCGTGCTTGCAAAGATGCGCGGCTGCGAGGTGCCCTGCGTGCGCATCGGCACCACCGGCGGCGACGCGATCGCAATTGTCGGCGAGGCGCCAGTCAAGATCGACACTCTGCGCACCGCATTCGAGCGCTGGCTGCCGGAGTATATGGGCGCGAAGGTGGTGTAAGTCCCACAGTCTCTCGTCATTGCGAGGAGCGAAGCGACGAAGCAATCCAGGCTCGCGCCGCGGAGACAGTCTGGATTGCTTCGCTGCGCGCTCGCAATGACGAAATGAGAGAGCTGGGTTCACAACACCCGCGTCGCGCCGGGAATCTTTCGTAGCGCTGCGGTGGCGGCCCAGCTCAGGATCACCGTGAGCACGAACGCAATCGTCGCCTTGACGATCGCCGGCACGCTGACGTCGAACAGGTAATACTGGATCCACAGCACGATCGGATAGTGCACCAGGAACATGCCGTAGGCTTCGCCCTGCATGCGATCGAGCAACGTCGGTCCCGGTGCTTTCGAGTGCAGGAAGAAGGCGAGGATCGTCAGCAGGATTGCGGCCGAGAACAGCACGAAGAACGAGCCGTAGATTGCATGATACCACCACGGCAGATGAGGCGGATTGCCCAGGATCTCGCGCTTGACGAAAATCATGCACCACATGCCCGCGTAGGGGAGCAGTGTAACGAACAGCCAGCTCCATCGGCTTTTCGGTAACTGGCCCTCCGGGCCCAGCACGCCGGTGGCCATGCCGGCACAGCCGACGCCCGCGCCGATGAAGAAATAGGAGGCATAGAGCAGCACACGGCTCGCCTGCACCGAGAACGGCCCGAACTCGAACCAGTGATTGACGCCGTAATAGATCAGCATCGGGATGTAGGCGATCTCGGTGACGATCCAGAGCAGCAGCCAGAACCGCCACGGCTCCTTGAAGCCTTGCTGCGAAATCCGGTTGATCGGAAACACCAGCGTGGACGAGACCCGGTAGAGCAGGCACGCCGTGACATCGAAGGCGAGCAGCACCCAGACGAACCAGATTGGACCGCTTGGCCATGGCCCGACGGTCACCGTCTTCCACCAGAACGCCGAGAAGGTGAGATCAGAGCCGCCCTGCAATGCCAGCGCGTAATAGGCGAGCGGGATCAGCGTCAGCGCGCAGACGGCGAAGGGAAGGCCGAGCCGCAGCAGGCGGTCGCGGATGAAGGCCAGCGGTGCCTTGTGGCCGAGGCCGGGCCATACGAACAGGCCTGACAGGAAAAAGAACATCGCCATGAAGAACGAGTCATTGGCGAGCACGATCAGATCGAACCCGATCCACTCGGTCGGATCGGTGTGACCGAAATAGGTATAGGGGATGACGGCATGATGCAGCAGCACCACCAGAGTCAGGAACGTACGCGCCCGATCGAGCGACAGGTTTCGTGCTTTGCTCTTGGGAGCTGCGCTGACCTCAGCGCCAGCCGTCGCCGTAGGTGAGATCGTTGTCATGTTCGCCCCGGTTGCATCCTTCCCTGGGTGCGGATGTTGCCGCTGGGACGGGAATTCAGCAAGTTCTGTTTAGCCTGACTCTGCTTCGTCTCGCCGCCGTACCAGTGGCGGAGGAACCGGTCCATCCCCTGCACGTTAGAGTTCACGAAATCTTTAATTACCCGTCCGCTTTGGCGGCGCGGACCTCGCGGAGCAGGCGATGACCATCCTGAAATGGGCGCTGATCTTCCTGTTGATCTCGATCGTGGCGGGCGTGCTCGGCTTCACCGGCGTTTCGGCCGCCTCCGCCGATATCGCGCGCTTCCTGTTCTACGTCTTCGTCGTGATCTTCCTGGTGCTCCTGGTGTTGGGGCTCACGATCTTCAGGGCGTAGCTACCTAAGTCATTCCGGGGCGATGCGAAGCATCGAACTGTGGTGCGCAATTGCGCACCTGAGAATCTCGAGATTCCGGGCTCGGTCCTGCGGACCGCCCCGGAATGACAGCATCCAAAAATTACCCCACTTCCTCGATCTTCACCTTGTCAGGATAGAAGGCGAGATGGCCGGAGATCTCCGTCATGGCGGGGAACGGCGTCTCGTAGGTCCAGATCGCATTGTCCAGCGTCGTGCCGTCAGCCTTGACGCTGAAATAGCTTGCGTCGCCCTTGTAGGGACAATGAGTGACGCGGTCGGTCCGTTCGAGCACGGCCATGTTGGCGTCCTCCCGCGGTACGTATTGGACGGCCGGATACCGGGCCTCCTTCAGCGTCAGCGCCTTCGTGGTGTCGGCGATAACGACGTCGCCCGCCGTCACGCGGACGCGCCTGGGGTTGTGAGTGATGGTGATGGGGTGGTCGGGGCCCGGAAGCTTCATGATATCACGCCTTTTTGGTCGATTGGCCACGCGCGGCACTTTGTCGTGCCTTTATCCCGCTCGAAGGCGGAATATAGTCGTTGAAAGCGTGACCTAGAAGGCCGTTCACGCTAAGTTTGGGCCTGCCGGTCCCGGGGACCCCGGCAAGTGAGTCGAAGGCCTGAATTCGAAGGCGGTAGAAGGAGCGAGAGCAGAATGCCAATGGACGCCCACGATATCGAGGCGATGATCAAGGCAGCGATCCCCGATGCCGAGGTGACGATCCGGGACCTCGCCGGTGACGGCGACCATTATGCCGCGACCGTGATCTCGGAATCCTTCCGTGGAAAGTCCCGCGTTCAGCAGCACCAGATTGTCTATCAGTCGCTGCGCGGCCAGATGGGAGGTGTGCTTCACGCGCTGGCCCTGCAGACCGGCGTGCCCGGAAGCTGATGGCGAATTGATCTTTTGGCGGCGGGGTAGGCTATGGCTGCGGACAATTCACGCGGCGCGATGTTTCGTGTCATCGTGCCGGACCAGCCGGGCCGCGTGACCTATGTCGAACTGTTCTTCGATCTCGTCTTCGTCTACGCCGTCACGCAGATTTCGCACACGCTGCTCGGCCGTTTCACGCCGCTCGGCGCCGTCCAGGTCACGCTGCTGTTCCTCGCGGTGTGGTGGGTCTGGGTCTACACTGCCTGGGTCACCAACTGGCTGAACCCCGAACTGACGCCGGTCCGCGTCCTGCTCTTCCTGATGATGCTGGGCGGCCTCGTGCTCTCGACCTCGATCCCGACGGCGTTCGAGGGGCGGGGGCTGTGGTTTGCGATTGCCTATGCGGCCATGCAGGTTGGGCGGACGGCCTTCTGGCTGTTCGTGACGCCGCCGCACCGGATCCTGGTGCGGCACAATGCGATCCGCATCCTGCTCTGGCTCTCGGTCTCTGCCGTGCTGTGGATCGCCGGTGGGTTTGCGGAGGGCGAGACTCGGCTATGGTTCTGGCTCGCGGCCGTGGTCTTCGAATACATCTCGCCAGCCGCACGCTTCTGGGTGCCGAAGCTGGGATTTTCGTCGGTCGAGGCCTGGGCGGTCGAGGGCGGCCATATGGCCGAACGCTGCGCCGGCTTCATCATCATCGCGCTGGGTGAAGCGGTCGTCGTCAACGGCGCGACCTTTGCCGAACTGAGCTGGACCGGGGAGAACATCTTCGCCTTCCTGGCGGCGCTCCTCGGCAGCATCGCGATGTGGTGGATCTATTTCCACAAGGGCGCGGAAGCGGGCTCCGAGCTGATCTCGAAATCCGCCGAGTCCGGTCGGCTGGCGCGGCTCGCCTACACCTACCTGCACATGCCAATCATTGCCGGCATCATCCTGACCGCCGTGTCTGATGAGCTCGTGCTGAAGCATCCGACCGGACATTCCGATCTCAGGACGGTATTGAGCACGGTCGGTGGTCCCCTGGTGTTCTTGGTCGGCACCATCCTGTTCAAGCACGCCATCCGCGGCTTCCTTCAACTTTCGCACGGCGTCGGCATTCTCATGCTTCTGGCGTTGGGCTGGTTCGGCGGCGAATTGTCTCCACTCTGGCTCTCGATCGCGACGACGGCGATCCTGATCGTGGTGGCGGTGTGGGAGTCGGTGTCGTTGGGGTCGAAGTCCGAAGGGGCTGATTGAACCGCCGGTGCCGATCGGACTATCGGTCGGGACCGCCGGCTGTCGTGACCTACGGCTTCGTTCACGAGGACCGGCGCTGGCGTATCGACAATATCCGCACCACCAAGTTGGTCGGTGTGGGACATGTTGACGCGGTCGTTGAGGGACTCCTGAGCCAGCGCTCTCATTGGAGAAGCCTACTCCACGGCCTCCATTGCATGCACCGAGAACATCTTGGCGGCGTCCGTCCACGTCTCCCGCACCCGCCAGCCGGCGCCGCGCGCGAGCGCTGCAAACCGTTCGATGCTGTATTTGTAGCTGTTCTCGGTGTGGATGCTCTCGCCCGGTCGGAACGAGAAGCTGGTGCCCAGCATGCGCACGGTCTGGCTCTTCCTGCTGATCAGGTGCATCTCGATGCGGTGCTGCTCGCGATTGTAGATCGCGCGATGCGTAAAGGCGGAGAGATCGAAATTGCCGCCAAGCTCGCGGTTGATGCGCACGAGCACATTAAGGTTGAAGCGGGCGGTGACACCGGCGGCGTCGTTGTAGGCGTCGTGGAGCACCCGCTCGTCCTTTTCGAGGTCCGCACCGATGATCATCAGCGCGCCCTGGCCCAGGATCTGGCGCGCGCTCTTCAAGAACGCCTGGGCTTCGTGCGGCTCGAAGTTGCCGATGGTCGAGCCGGGAAAGAAGCCGACCTTCGGCAGGTTGGCAACCGCGGGCGGCAGCTCAAACGGCGTGGTGAAGTCTGCGGCGACCGGATGGATGCCGAGCGAGGGGAAATCCCGCCGCAAGCCGTTCGCCTGCCCCTGAAGGAAGTCGCCGGAGATATCGACGGGCACGTAGGCGGCGAACCTGCAATGCTTCAGGAGCAGGCGGACCTTGGTGGTCGCGCCGGCGCCGAACTCGACCAGCGCCGCATGCTCCGGGATGATTTTCGCGATCTCGCTGCCACGCTCGCGCAGGATCGAGAGCTCGGTGCGCGTCGGGTAATATTCCGGCAGGCGCGTGATCGCCTCGAACAGCTCCGAACCGGTCGCGTCGTAGAAATATTTCGGAGACAGCTTTTTCGGCTGCTGCGACAGATCTCCGATGGCGTCGCGGGCAAAGGCGGTGGTCTGTTCGTCAGGAAGATGGGCTTCGGCCAAAGCGCTGGCGTGCACATTCATGATACTCTCCTGAACGCGCTGTCCGGCGCGCGGTTGTCGTCGGATGAGAACTAAAGCCCGATGAGATCGCGCTTTAGGTCGTTGTTTGAGCATGATCTCTTCGGAAAACCGCTTCACACTTTTCCGGATCATGCTCTAGTCGTAGTCGGCGAGGCGTAATCCCGTGAATTGCCAACGGTGGTGCGGGTAGAAGAAGTTGCGATAGGTGATACGGCTGTGCCCGCCCGGAGTTGCAAGCGAGGAGCCGCGCAGCACCAGCTGATTGACCATGAACTTGCCGTTGTACTCGCCGAGCGCGCCTTCCACGGCGCGGTAACCGGGATAGGGCGAATATGAGCTGCGGGTCCATTGCCAGACGATGCCGAAGGCATCGTTGAGCTGGCCGGCGCGGGCCGCGACCTCCCATTCCATCTCGGTCGGCAGGTGCTTTCCGGCCCAGCGCGCGAACGCATCCGCCTCGTAATAGCTGACATGACAGACTGGGGCATCGGGATCGACCGGCTTGAGTCCGGCGAGCGTCATCATGTGCCAGCGACCGTCGATCTCGCGCCAGTGGCCCGGCGCCTGCCAGCCCTCGCTGCTGACCGCGGCAAAGCCGTCCATCAGCCAGAGCGGCGCGGTTCGGTAACCGCCGTCGCGTATGAAGGCGAGCCATTCGGCATTGGTGACGAGATTGCGCGCGATCCTGACGGGACCCACCAGCGCGCGATGCGCCGGCTTCTCATTATCGAAATGAAAGCTGTCGTCGGCATGTCCGATGCTGTGAATGCCTTCGTTCAGGGATAGCCATTCCGCACCCGTCTTGTTCGGGGCCGGGAAGCGCCAATCACGATCGTAAGCGGGGAGAACTGGATTCTGCGCAAAGGCGTGCAGGATATCCGTGAACATCAACTCCTGGTGTTGCTGCTCATGATTGAGGCCGACTTCGACCAGCGGGCTGATGGCGCGAAGCTTGGCCTCGTCCGCCTCGCGGAAGAATCTTACGACGGCGGCATCGACGTAGGTTCGATAGGCGGTGACCTGATCGGCGCTTGGCCGCGTGATGTCGCCGCGGCGATGCCGAGCGTGGCGTGGACCGGCGCTGACGTAATAGGAATTGAACAGGAATGCGAAGTCGGGATGGAAGGGCTTATAACCCGGACAGTGCTCGCCAAGCAGAAACTGCTCGAAGAACCAGGTCGTATGCGCGCGGTGCCATTTCGCGGGGCTCGCATCCGGCATGGACTGGATCTGCTGGTCTTCCGCGCTGAGCGGGGCGGCGCGGCGCTCAGTCTCGTTACGGACCGCCACAAAGGCATCCACCAGCGCTTCGTCCAAGCTGCCGGATTCGGAGAAAGGTGACGCTGGGAGCGGGCTGGCCGTCGCGGAGGCTTGTTTCGTCACGATTTTCTCCGGGTGGACAAGAGAACGTTGCAGACGTAGCTCGGTTCCAAGAGACAGGTTCGTCCTAGATAGGGCCTCCGTTACGGGATAAAAGTCCTCCTCGGTGATGATATTAGAGCCATCAGGCTATGGCCCCGCCGGCCCCGAATTGGGCGGACCGGTCGCATGGCAGGGCTTCGTCGCCGCCATTTTACTTTGGATGTCCAATAGTTTGCGCTACATATACAGGCAGGTATCGGGTTAGATGGCTGAGCCGCCCGAAGCGATGAGGGCTCCGCCCCGGAAGGACATGGATATGAGCATCGAGGAATTCATCGACAGCGAAGTGAAGTCGAACGACGTGGTTCTGTTCATGAAGGGCACGCCGCAATTTCCGCAGTGCGGTTTCTCCGGCCAGGTCGTGCAGATCCTCGACCATCTCGGCGTCGGCTATAAGGGCCTGAACGTTCTCGAATCCGCCGAGTTGCGCAACGGCATCAAGGTCTATTCGAACTGGCCGACCATCCCCCAGCTCTATGTGAAGGGCGAGTTTGTCGGCGGCTGTGACATCGTACGCGAGATGTTCCAGGCTGGCGAATTGCAGCAGCTCTTCTCCGACAAGGGCGTTGCCGTCAACGCAGCGGCCTGATCCTTGGCGATGCTGACGCGCCGGATCGGTGGCGCGCAGCTCGAGATCATTGTCGCCGACATCACCACGCTCGGCGTTGACGCCATCGTCAACGCTGCCAACACATCGCTCCTCGGCGGAGGCGGCGTCGATGGTGCGATCCACCGGGCCGCCGGCCCGGACCTTGTCGCCGAGTGCCGCATGCTCCATGGCTGCAAGACGGGTGATGCCAAGATCACGCGGGGCTACCGGCTGAAGGCCGCGCATGTGATCCACACCGTCGGTCCGGTATGGAATGGCGGCACCCTCGGCGAAGACGATCTGCTCGCCTCCTGCTATCGCCGTTCGATGGAGCTCTGCCGCAAGCACGAGCTCGCTTCCGTGGCATTCCCGGCGATTTCGACCGGCGTCTACCGTTTCCCGGCGGACCGTGCCGCGCAGATTGCAGTTGCGACCACGGTCGAAGCTCTGGCCACGACTCCTTCGGTCACTCAGGTCATCTTCTGCTGTTTCTCCGAGCCCAGTGCTGTCTTGCATCGTGAGGCGCTGCTCGCGCACGGCGCCGGCGACTGACGATGAGGCTGGGCCGTCGTTCCGCCGAAGCACGTCTGGCCCTCGTGCGTTGGCTGTTTGTCTGCGCTGGCCTGTTGGCATTCGCCGCGGTTGCAGCGGCGGAAGACCTGCTCGCCGGACGTGAGCTCGATCCGCAGAAGCTTGCGCGCATCAGCGACTATCTTCGCAATGAGGTTACGGCCGGCAAGATTCCCGGCGCGATCCTGCTGATCCAGCAGCACGGCAGGCCCGTGCTCTACGAGAGATCTGGTCTGCGCAACGTCAAGACGGCAGCGCCGATGACGGGCGATACCATCTTCCGCCTCTATTCGATGTCGAAGCCGGTGACCTCGGTCGCGGCGATGATGCTGGTCGACGACGGCAGGCTTGGCCTCGACGATGCTCTCGCGAGATACATTCCGGCCTTCGCCGACGTGAAGATTGGCGTCGCGCGGCCGGACGGTCGCTTGCGGCTCGAGTCGCCGGCGCGACCGATCACCATCCGCGACCTCCTGCGTCACACCTCCGGTATCACCTACGGCTTCTACGGCGATAATCCCGTGCGCAGGCTCTATGCGCAGGCCGGCCTGTTTGACGGCGATCCCGACAATGCCGAATTCGTCGCGCGGCTGGCGCGATTGCCGCTGGCCGAGCAGCCGGCGACACTGTGGGACTACGGTCATTCGACTGACGTGCTGGGTCGAGTGATCGAGATCGTCTCGGGTCAGTCGCTCTATCAGTTCGAGAAGGAGCGGCTGCTCGATCCGCTGGGGATGAGCGATACCGCTTTTTTCGTCGCCGACGATGCGAAGCGACAATTGATCGCAGAGCCGTTGCCAAGCGACTGGTTCGACCGTCCCGTCGCCGGCATTAGGGAGGCGACCGCACCGCATCGCTGGGAATCCGGCGGTGCGGGCATGGTGGGCACCATCGGCGACTATGCGCGCTTTGCGCAGATGCTGCTCAATGGCGGCGAGCTCGACGGAAGGCGCTATCTCAGGCGCGAGACGGTCGCGCTGATGACCTCGGACCAGATCGGCGAGGGGACCGGCATCGGGAAGGATCCCGAATTCTATTTTCCGGGCCCTGACAGCGGTTTTGGCCTGGGATTTGCTGTTCGCACGGAAGCGAACGCGCCGCTGCCGGCCGGCGAATATCGCTGGGACGGTGTCGGCGGCACCTTCTTCTTCATCGATCCCGCGGACGACATGTTCGTGATCTGCATGATGCAGTCGCCGGCGCAGCGCGGGACGATCCAGACCGAATTGAAGCGGCTGGTCTACGAGGCGATGGAGCGCTGATCACGCCCCGCGCACGATCTCGCGCACATGGCCGATCGTCTCCTCGATCATCGCAGCCGTCACGTCGAGATGCGTGCAGGCGCGGATACGGCCATCCATCATCGCAAGCGTCACGCCGCGCGAGCGCAAGGCACCGACCATCCTGTCGCCGGGGACGCCGGTGCCGTCGGGCTTGAAGAACACGAGATTGGTCTCGGGCTCCTGCACCTCGATGCCTGCGATCTGCGACAGCCCACGCGCCAGCGAGCGTGCATTGGCGTGGTCATCCGCAAGGCGATCGACGTGGTGGTCTAGCGCATAGATGCAGGCGGCCGCGCAGACGCCGGACTGCCGCATCGAGCCGCCGAGGCGCTGCTTCCACTGCCAGACCGCGTCGATGAAGTCGCGCGAGCCGGCCAGCACGCCGCCGATCGGTGCGCCGAGGCCCTTCGAGAAATCGATCCAGGCCGAATCCCAGCCTGCCGCCATGTCACGCGCTGAGATTCCGGCGGCGACGGTAGCGTTGAGCAGGCGCGCCCCGTCCATGTGGGTGGCAAGCCCATTCTGCTTGGCGATCGCGACGATCTCGTCGAGCGCCGCTTTCTTCCAGATCGTGCCGCCGCCGATATTGGCCGTCTGCTCGACGCTGACCACCCTCTGCGTCGGCTGGTAGCGCGTGCGCGGATGCAGCGCCTTGCGGAGGGTGTCTGGGGTGAACTGTCCGTCGGGACCCTGGAGCTGCGTGATCTGGAAGCCGCCGAGCGCGGCATGTGCGCCGCCTTCGCGCGCGATGATATGTGCGGTTTCATGCGCGAGGATCTCATCGCCAGGACGGCAGTGCACCAGCGTCGCGGTGACGTTGCACATCGTGCCCGAGGGCATGAATACTGCAGCTTCCTTGCCGAGCAGGTCTGCGACGCGCTCGCAGAGCGCATTGGTGGTCGGGTCGTCGCCGACCTGCTCGTCGCCGACCTCCGCGCGCGCCATCGCCTCGCGCATCGCGGGCGTCGGCCGCGTCTGCGTGTCCGAGAGCAGGTTGATGCGCACCGGCGGCGCCTTGGGATCGACGGGGGGAGGGGTATAGAGCATGCGACGCCTCTTGGATTGGGACGGCCCTTGCCGGGTCTCTTAAGCAAAAAGGCCCCGGTTTTGCCGGGGCCTTTCGAACTTCGTTATCAGCGCGAATAGAATTCGACGACCAGGTGCGGCTCCATCTGCACCGGGAACGGCACGTCGGAGAGACCGGGGATGCGCGCGTATTTCGCGGTCATCTTGCCGTGGTCGACTTCGAGATAGTCGGGAACGTCACGCTCCGGGAGCTGGCTCGCTTCGAGAACGTGGGCCAGCTGCTTGGAAGCTTCCTTGACCTCGATCACGTCGCCGACCTTGAGCTGGTAGCTCGAGATGTTGACCTTGCGGCCGTTCACCTTGATGTGCCCGTGGTTGATGAACTGACGTGCTGCGAAGATCGTGGAGACGAACTTGGCGCGGTACACGACCGCGTCGAGACGGCGCTCCAGGAGGCCGATCAGGTTCTCACCGGTGTCGCCCTTCAGACGGCTCGCCTCGACATAGATGCCGTGGAACTGGCGCTCAGAGATGTTGGCGTAATAACCCTTGAGCTTCTGCTTGGCGCGGAGCTGCACGCCGAAGTCGGAGAGCTTGCCCTTGCGGCGCTGGCCGTGCTGGCCGGGGCCGTATTCCCTGCGGTTCACGGGGCTCTTCGGGCGGCCCCAGATGTTCTGGCCCATACGGCGATCGATCTTGTACTTCGCCTCACTGCGCTTAGTCATCGCGTCCTCTTGATAGAGTTAGGTTGGTTTGAGGAAACGCGCCCTCCTGTGTGACCGGGAAACCCGGCACCGACAGGCCCCATCCCCAAAGCTTCAAGGGACAAGGCCACGGGTCGCGAAACGCTTCGCGGGCCGAAACCGGCCCGCGAGCAGGCGGCTTTTAGGAGAAATCGGGCCGTCCTGTCAATCTTTTACGTTGCCACAGCGCGGATCGGCTTGGGTTCGGCGGCCTGGCGGCTGCCACGCAATTCGGCAGCGATTTCAGTGTTCAGGACCTGTTCCAGCCGGGTCAGGACCCGCGCGATCGGGGCGGCATCGGTAATCCGGTGATCCCAGCGAAGGACGACATTGATGGTCTGGTCCGGCTCGGCCACCCCATAGCTCAGGATGAACGGCCCTGGCGTGATGGCGTGGAGCTCGCCCCCGCCATAGGCCGCGACCGAGGTGACCGAATAGCTGCCAAAAAAGCTGGCGCGCTGGCGGCCGAAATTGAGCCCGATCAGCCAGGCCAGCCGGCGCAGCGGCAGCGGCAGGCGCATCGCCAGCATCATCTTGCGAACCATCGGCACGTCCTGGAGCGGGGCTTCCTTGGCATGCCGGATCAGGACGTCGATCTCGGCCAGCGGCAGATCGTCCGGGCCGGCAATCCGCTGCGCCACCACGCATTCCTCGCCGTCCACGAGGCGAGCGACCGCCACCATCGCCACGCTTTTGGGCAGCTCATAGAAGGTCGGCCACGGCCATTTGGCATAGAGCGTGCGCAGGATCGGTTCATCCCTGGCGACGAGCGCAAAGGCCTTGACGAAGATCGCGGCCCAGCCGGCCGGCACCTTTGCGCTCGCGCGCGCGTCGAGCACGGGGCGGATCTGGAGCGGCCGCGACAGCGAGACGAAGGGCACGCCCATCGAGGCGTGCATGAGGTCGAAGACCATGCGCCGCAGCAGCGAGATTTTCCTGGGTGTACCGCGCATCGTCCTCGGGTTTCCGCGGGCTCAAATCGGTGTGGCGAGTCGATGGTCCGCCCGCTGCCCTGATCTAGCATGAACCAGCCGGGGCGGAGCCAGCGGCTTCATGCACCATGCTCTTCTCAGCCTCAGAAGAAGACCCGCGAATTTCGGTAAAATCATGTCATTTCAATGCTTTAAATAGCTAATTTGATGTGACCTGCTACCGACCTTGAGAATCGCGCGAAGGACGACCTACCGCTTGATACCCTCGAACGCCGCCATGATGCCGCGCTGGAACAGCGACCAGTCGAAGCCGAGCGCAATGGCGCGGTAGCCGCGGTCGATCAGGCGGTTGGCCTGCTCGGCGGTGCGCGCCGCCCCGCCGATCGGCACGCCGCTTTTGAGAATACCGGCCTCGGCCCGGGCGATCAGCTCCAGCAGTTCCGGGTCCTCCATCTGGCCACGCTTGTTGATGGAGGTGGCGAGATCGCCAGGACCGATCACCGCAATGTCGATCCCGGGGGTCGCCATAATCTCGTCGATGCGATTAACCGCCTCGACATGCTCGATGGTGATCATGCAGAGCATCTCGTCGTCGGCTGAAGCCATGTAGTCGGGCATCGATTGGCCCCAGCGGAACGGAGCATGGAAGGGGCCCCAGAGACGATCGCCGCGCGGCGGATAGCGAACGCTGCGCACCGCTTTCTCAGCTTCCGCGCGACTCGTGATCATCGGGAAATTGATGCCGAAGGCGCCGATGTCCATAGGGGCCTTGGCAAGCCAGGGCTCGTTGGCGGCGATGCGCACCAGCGGCGTGCATGGCGTGCCGGTCGTGGCGGCGATCATCGCATGCGCTTCGGTCAACCCGATTGGCCCGTGCTCGAGATCGACGATGATCCAGTCGAGCGAGCGCGCCATGATCTGTACGGTCTGCACGCTCGGAATGGTCGCGATCGCTCCGAAGGCGGGTCGCCCTTCGCGCCAGAGCTGGCGGAGGTGGTTGAGCGGCGTTGATGTGGCTGACATGGCCAGAACCTGCGGGATAGAGCGGCGCAACCTAGCAGCGTGCCAGCGACGCGAAAAGTCAGGCCGGGACGCGCCCGCCGAAGAACGGCGTGAGCGAAGGGCCGAGGCCGTGCGGTCGGCGGGACGTGAAGATCATTTCCGCACCGGTCTGCACGATCTCCGCGGCGCGCGGACCGAGCAGGTCCGAGACGCGGCGCGCGATTGCGGGGGCCGGGTCGATCCAGTCGACCGGCCAGGGCGCAAGTTTCGTCAGCCGGTCGAGCAGCAGCGGATAATGCGTGCAGGCGAGCACAATCGTGTCGGTGCGTGAGGTCGCATCGTCGGGATCGCCGACAAAGCAGGGTTTCAGTTCAGCGAGGATATCGCCGTCGCTGATTGCATGGCCTCCGAGCGCAGCTTCCGCGAGCGAGGCGAGCTCGGGCGAACCGACCAGCGTCACCTCGCAGCCTTGCGCGAAATCACGGATCAAGGCGCGGGTGTATTCCCGTTTCACGGTGCCCTTGGTGCCGAGCACGGAGACGCGCCGGGTTTTCGATTGCGCGCAGGCCGGCTTGATCGCCGGCACCGTGCCGACGAAGGGTACGGAATAGGCCTCGCGCAAATGCGACAGCACGAGCGTGGAAGCGGTGTTGCAGGCGATCACGACGAGCTCGGGATCGTGCGTGCCGATCAGCTCGCCCATCAGCGGCACCACGCGAGCGATGATCTCATCTTCGCTGTGATGGCCGTACGGGAAGAAGGCGTCGTCGGCGACATAGACGTAATGCGCATCGGGGCGCGCCGCGACGACCTCGCGCAACACGGTGAGCCCGCCGAGGCCGGAATCGAACACCAATATGGTTGGGAAGTCTGCCACGCGGTTACCCTAGCCTTGCCATGGTTACCATTCGGTTTTTGGGGCGCTTTTGCGGCGGACGCGGGTGCGACCCAATTTTGAACGATTCAAATCGCCTCGATTGGGCTCGCCCGCTATCAGATCGCAGCCATGCTGCACCGCAGTTGGGGACATCCGCATTTATTCCGGGGAGCCGACATGATCAGAAACACCAATGCCGGCTGGGGCAGTATCTCCCGCTGGTTTCACTGGATCCTCGCGGTCGCGATCATCGGCATGATCGGCTTCGGCTGGTGGGTCAACCATGTCCCGGCGAGGCCCGACCGCTTCTTCTACCGCTCGATCCACGCCGACATCGGCTATGTGGTCCTGCTGCTCACCGTCATTCGCCTGGCCTGGCGCATAGGCAACCCGACACCGGCGCTGCCGGATGACAGCCGCCCCTGGCAGAAGTTCGCGGCGCGCATCAGTCACGCCGCGCTCTATCTCGTCGTCATCCTGGTCGCGATGCTCGGCTGGGCGCATTCCGGCGCGCATGCGCCCGTCTACTCCAGCTTCTTCGGCCTGTTTCACGTGCCGCAGTTCACCTCTCCCGACCGCGAGGCAGCGCGCGCCTATGAAGACCGCCACATCCTCTTTGCCTATGTGCTGCTGGCTCTGATCGTGGTTCACGTGGCCGCCTCCGCCTGGCACCACTACATCCGCCGCGACCGCGTCGCGGTGCGGATGCTGACGGAGGAAGCGAAGGCGGGGTAGGGGCGCAAAGTCGCCCGGTCGGCCTTGTTCGTGCGCCTGCGCATCACCGGGACCTACGCCTCGTTCTCGTGGCGTATTTCACCCGAGCTTTGCTCTTGGGGGCAGAGACGGCATGCTCATGCGCGACTCATGCAGGAATTCAAGATTTCGGTAAAACATAATATCTTTGCCTTTGGGGCTTGAGAGCGTTTCGTCCTGATCGGTGGTCTGACAGGTTCGCGCTTGCCTCAACCAACGGTCGAGTGCATGCTCAGGTCTCCGGAATGCTGAGGATCAGGGTCCCTCGAGGTGGGCTATGATATTTCCGCAAGATCCAGATATTGTGATCGAAAAGGACGTTCACGGCGTCATCAGGGAGCTTCGCCACTTGCAGGCACCCGCGAAGGGTGAGCCCGGTGAACCCGCCAAGCAGGCTGCGCTCGACTATCTGACGTGGGCATCTCAGCGTGAACGACCGTTGTTGCCGCTCAGTCGGGAAGATTTGGCCTATCTCAGCCATACGATCGGCGCTGACGAGACTTCACGATCCAGCGAGTCGCGATTCGCCTGGGCAGAACCACGTGAGTTGCGCCGGAATGACCACCCCGAGACGACAATCGTCTGGGTCCGGCAAACAACTCCCGTGAAGAATTCTGACCTTGTCGTCGATATTCAAGGCAGCAGCATTCGTCTCGTCGTCAATGATGGCCCCGACGATCAACCACAAATCACGAGCGCGCGCCTGACGACACTCGGAAATGCCGAATTGTCGATCGACGTGGAGAGTGTCGAAAAGCTGATTGGCAAGTTGAAGCCGACATGGGCCGATGCGTTGGATCCGGATGTGGCTCTCAAGCTGTTCGGTTCCGCGCTGGGCCTCGATGGCTCGGCCGGCGCGGTCATCGATGCACGGCTCGTCGCTTATGAGCGGCATGGACGGAAAACCGCCGAGGGCGACGTCAGCTTGGGTCTTGCTGCCAGTGCCACGGTTTTCCTGCCCGTGGGCAGTGGTGACTCCATTGGGCATCGCGTGCTGGTCGACGTCGTGAGCGGCCAGGCCGTTCGCAAAGCGCCGATCGCCTCGGCGTGCCTCGGATCTGTTTTCTCGATCGATCCGGACAGCAAGGAGGGCAACTTCAAGGCCCGCCATGACAGCGGCGACAATCTGCTCGATCCGGAACGCGACTCCGTCACATTGCTGGATCTCAATTACGCGAGCGGCGGACGTCGCGCCCTCACCGGGCCGCGCGTTTCGGTGCTCGATCCATCTGCGCTCGGCAAGTACTACGACCCTCCGAGTCAGAGACCTCCCTTCGAGTTTTCGGCCCGAACCAACAATTTTGCTGCAGTCAGCGCCTACTATCATTGCGACTCGATGATGCGGCTGGTCGAGGGGTTCGGCTTCAGTCTTCAAGACCATTTTGGGAAGGTGGCATTGCCTTTGACGGTCGAACATCGTGCCAAGATGCTGTCGGGCCCCGGAGCTCGTGACGGCCGCGGCATCAACGCCTATGTGACACCTTTCCGCGCTGACGCGCTGTTGCCGCAGTTGGACGTCAGGATGTTGTTTGGGCTTGCAGATTTTGCGGACACCTGGAAGAACCCACTGGGACTTGCCGCCGACGCGCGTTTCGTCTGGCACGAGTTCTGCCATGTTCTGATCCTGGCCGCGACCGACTCGACCGAATTCGACTTCGCACACAGTGCCGGCGATGCGCTCGGCGCGATCATGTCTGATCCGGCATCGAAGCTTGGAGCCCCCTGGCGCGGGGTGACGTTTCCCTTCGTCCAGTTGCCGCTGCGACGTCACGATCGCAAGGTTACCGACGGATGGGGGTGGAGCGGCACGCTCTATGAGAAACCCGATCCCACCTATCCGCCGCGGGACCCGGCCGGCTACAATTCCGAGCAGATCCTGTCCAGCACCTTGTTCGGCCTGTACCTTGCCGTCGGCGGTGACGCGGTGCGCCCCAACGCGGCTGATGAGCTGGAGCCGGATGTGGGCGCGCGCAAAGCGGCCGCGAACTACATCGCCTATCTCATCATACGTGCGATCGCTTCGCTTGCTCCCGTCAGCACACAGCCGACCCGCGAGGCGAGTCAATTCGCCACCGCCTTGATGGATGCCGACGTCGGTACGTCCTACATCGATTACAACGGGTCGCGTCGACTGGGCGGCATGCTGCACAAGGTCGTGCGATGGGCTTTCGAACAGCAAGGTCTGTACCAGGCGTCATTGACGGGGCGACACGACGGTCCTGGCAGTGCGCCGTCGATTGACATCTACATCGATAGCCCCCGCGAGGGAGGATATGAGTACCATTACGAGTGGCAGGCCGCCAAAGACGCTGTCTGGATCCGCTACGCGGCGGATGACGGGACGGACGATCAGGATCCGCCGCGCGCAGGGCAAACAAATTATGTTTACGTCAAGCTTCACAATCGCGGCGACCAGCCGGCGGCCGGGACTTCGGTGGTGGTTTTCACGGCGCTCGACGACGACGTCGCGACATGGGAGACCGCGGGCCAGTGGCAGCAGCTTGGAAACGAAATCACGGGAAGCGTGCCCGCTGGTGGCGAGGCGACGTTCGGGCCTTTCCCATGGACACCGCAGTCGGGCTCCCGAAATGGTCTGCTCGTCCGTTCGACGGCGGCAGGTGACCGCAGCAATATCGATCCCGGGTCCAATCTTGCATGCGCTGCCGGTCCGGTGAACTTGGCCGATCTTGTTCGGGCCGACAACAATCTCGGCTACCGCGAGTGGATAATCCAGTAGAAACTTCGGCCAGGCTCGCCGTTCTCGCCGCGATACGCGATCATGGTCCCGGAGCAGGAGGGAAACCAGGCAGCGTGTCGCTCGTTCCCGACGCGATCGAAGCGTTCCATTCGTCACGGGCTTTCCCGATCAGATCCTGGATGTCATCGCAATGATTGTCGATCAGGTCGATGCACGCGGAGGCAATATATTTGCCTGCAGCGCTGTCGCTCGCATAGTGCACGCCCGCTCGCTCGCGGTTGAGTGCAACCCGCGCGGCCAGCCAGTCGAGCTGATACTGATAATCGGGCGCTATCTTTGCAAGGAGCCCCGACAACAGCCAACTTTGCAGCGAATGGCCGCTTGGAAACGAGGCGTGCGCGGGCGGACCGAACGACGGCAAGAGGCCCGGGCAGACGTATGATGGCCTCGGGCGCAGGTATCGCTTCTTGTAATAGGCCGCCACGATCTGCCCGATCCGTACCGCGAGATTCATGACCACCAGGGTCAGGAGATGCTGATGTCCGTTGACGGCCATCAGGCTCACCCAGTAACCGGGCGCGTTATCATGCTGCGCCACGATCTCGCCCATGTAGCGTTCGCGGTCGGTCTGCATGAGCAGCTGAAGCTGGGTAATTTCCGCCTTGACGAAGGCTTCGAAAGTCGTCGCGTTCGACGGCTGCCAACCGAGGAGGTCCGCGGGCAGGGCGATAGACTTCCAGTTGGTCGCATCGACGAACTCGGTCAGGTAGAGCAACGACAGGACATCCGGGTCCCACGGTCCAACTCTGTTCTGCCAGGCTTCTTTGGGCAGCAAATCTTCCGGAAAGCTCGGATCGACGTTAGGCCCAAGGTCGAATTGCAGGGTCAGGGGTCGGAAGCCGAGTTCGGGCGGCGTGGCGCCGAACGCCATGCCCATCCCCATACCCATGCCCATCCCCATACCCATTCCCATACCCATGCCCATTCCCATACCCATTCCCATGTCGTCCTCCTCCAGGGTTGTTCTGCCGAATACGTTGACCGTCGCTGGGAAGCGATCAAGCACCAGGACGCGCTTCGTCAGGCGCGCTAGCGGGGCAATCCGGCCTTGATGAATCGCTCGGCCATCAGTGCGCGCCGCTCCGGCTGCTTGATCGGGTACCAACTAATAAACTTCTCCACCGAAAACGCTGGGTCGATGTTGAGGAGCCTGGCGCCGACCTCACGTGCCTGATCGAGCGACCCCGCTGCGACAAGGCTCGCCACAAGAAGTCGCAAATTTGCGACAAATTGCGGGGCTGCCGCCATGACCTTCGTGCCCCAGTGCACGGCCTCGTCAAAAGTCTCATTGGTGTAATGCGCGTTGGTGAGCGCCGATTGATAGAAATAGGCATACGGGTCCAGCGGCGACAGCGATATTCCGTAGGAAGCGCGTGCGACCGCACGCGGTCCATCGCCAAGATAGCAATATGTCGAGGCGCTCAGCGACCAGGCGATCGCCGAATTGGGCGTTCCGCCGATGGCGCGATCGAAGGCATCGAGAGCGCGATCGTAGGAGCCGAACAGAAAGGAATGGACGTGCCCGAATATCGCAAGTGCCAACGGGTCCGACGGTTCGAACTCGAGCGCGCGTGACGCGAGGCGCAAGGCCTCGCGGGAATCGGCCTTGAAATCCGTGGTATGCCCTTCGCCAATGTGCAGGATGTACCACTTGGCCATCAGGGCGTAGGCGGTCGCATATTCCGGATCATGCTCCAGGGCCTTCTCGAACAGCATTCGTGCCGCAAGCATTTCGTCGTGACCGAGACGATACAAACGATACATGCCCTGGAGAACAAGGTCGTAGGCGTTCATACTCTGCGGTGCCTTGCGCTCGGCACGCTTAAGCTCCGAGATATGAATGTGCGGAAGCAGAGCGTAGGCGATGCCCGTCGCAATCGTCTCCTGCACGTCGAACAACTGGGTGATCGACGACTCATATTGGTTTGTCCACAGTACGGAGCGCGTGTCGACATCGATGAGCTGGGCTCGCATTCGCAGCAACTCGCCGTGTCTTCTGAGCGTGCCCGTGACGAGATACCTCACGCCCAGTCGGCTGCAGATGGCGGCCGGATCGGCGGTCGGATCCGTAAAGCCGAGCGTGGACGTGCTCGAGACGACGAACAGCTCGCGAATTCCCGCCAGCGAGGCAACGATGTCATGGGTGATGCCCTGTGCGAGATAAGCATCCTCTGCATCAAGACCGAGCATGTGCAACGGCAGGACCGCTACTGACGGCTTGTGCCCATGGGAAATCGAGACTGTCGGAGCCCGCAATTCTCGATGCGCGATCTTGAACGCGCGGATGCGCCGCTCGATGTTCTTGAGAGTCAGGAATCCGAGATCCGCGGCCTGGTATTCCAGCTGCTCCTTGACCTGATCATGGATGGTCCCCGAAATGACAACGCCGCCGGGGGCGGCGAATTCTTGGAGGCGGGCCGCGATGTTGACCCCGTCGCCGTAAATGTCATCGCTTTCGGCGATGATATCCCCGAAATTTGCGGACATGCGCAACTGCAGATCTTCGGTGGGGTCAAGTGACGTTGCGGCCAGATCGCGTTGCGTGTCGAGCGCAAAGCCGACCGCGTTGACCGGACTTCCAAATTCAAGAAGCAAGCCGTCACCGGTGCTCTTGATGACCTCCCCACCATGCTCTGCAACGCGAGGCTCGATGACGTCGGCTCGCATCGACATCCATCGTCGATGGGTACCGGCCTCGTCCCTTCCCATGAGGCGGGAATAGCCGACAACGTCGATGAAGACCGTGGCAGCGATACGTCTCTTTGGCCGGCCCTTGTCCGAGCCGTCTTCATTGAACGTGTTGTCGACTCTGATCATCACAGGCGCAACAACTTTCATACAGGCCCCGATCGCGTAGCGAGGCTCAAGGACTGTAGCAAAAAGCGGTTGGAAGGGAAATGCTGTGGGCATGCACGGCTCGGTTGACCTGTGCCGGCCGTGCCGCTCGTTCAATCGCTTGCCCGCGGAGGGAGCGCAGGAGGCATCATGACACTACCCATGTCATTGGCATCTTGATCGGCGCCGGCAGCGTCGTGCCACAATCGTCTATTCGGGCCAGACAATAGACGAACCGGTTCAAATCGGGACCGGTGCCGTCAGGTGCGAATCGTAGGGTGCGGCGGCCTTGCCGCCGCTCACCTGAGTCACGCGATCCGGTTCGTGGTCGTCGCTCGCTCCGCCTTGAGCTGTTCCTGCAAGCGCGAGATGTTTTCGAGCAGGCGCTGGCTGGCGAGGACCAGGAAGTAATAGCCGAATTGCGGGTCCTGGAAGTAGATCTCGAGCAGTCGTTCATAGGTGATGGTCAGCACCTGGCCGTCCTCGATGCACTCCACCGTTCCGGTGCGCTGGTTGTTCGGCGTCAGGAAGCCGAGCTCACCCATGAGGCGGCCAGGCGGGATCTCGATGTTGATCTCCTTGACCAGAAACTTTCCGGTCACCGTCAGGAACATCTCGTTGGCGGGGTCGTGGATCTTGAAGAGGGTGTCGCCATGGCGGTATTTGCGCTCGGTCATGAAAGGCTTCAGCCATTCCATCGACATGTCGCCCTGCGTCGCGTGGCGCGCCTTCTTCACGAGCTTGAGCATCTGGCGGAGGCGAACGCCGTTGATCGGGACCAAGAGAAGATACAGCAGAAAGGTCGAGGTATTGCCCGACAGCAAGCCGTAGATAGCGAACAACGCGCAGCCGATCATGTTGGCGACCCGCAGCGGCACCATGGTCTGCATCAGAAGCGTCGCGACGAAGAAGACCGCGCCGACGACGGCGAACAGATTGGCCAACGTGATGTTGGCCAGGAAGATTTCCAGCAGGCGGTTGAACAGGGCGTCGTAGGTGATGTTATTGGGATCGAGGCCCATTTGCATCAGGATCTTCGCGACCCTGAGATTGTCCGCGGCCGTATCGAGAATGCGGTTCAAAATCGACGAGATATCTGCGCTGGACGCCATCATATTTCCTCACGCCTCAAGCCGACGGTGCTTTTAGGATACGGACAATCGAAATCGATCGTTTGAGTAAGGTGACCGGCGGATTCGATGCAAGCGGCCAATTCTAGCCCGCGCGCCGGTTTCGGCAATCGTCCCCTCGTCGGACCCGAAAAGTCGGTCTGACGGGGAGGGGAGGAACGGACCCCATTCGAGGCCGTTAGCACCGAAAGCAATGTCCGGTGAGCCGTCATGTCCGATTCTTGCGACTATTTTCGTGAGCACGCGATTGCGGCCACCCGCAAGGCGCGTGCCTTGCCGGCGGGACCGGCAAAGCGCAAGCAGCGAACCGTCGCGCGCGTCTATCATCTCCTGTCCAGGGAGGCGGCGTTCGCGCCCAATATCCATCATCTGGATGAGTTTCGCGCGGCGCGGCGCCTGGAGCGGCAGATCACGGGGACCGGTTGACCGCCGGGAAGCTCGTGATGCCCGACCGACGCGCAGATTCGCGCACGTGACCACCATCTCTGGGAAGAAGCCGGGCGGCCGGAGGGCCGCGCCGGCCAGTTCTGGCATCGCACTGAGCGCGCGAGGCCGACGATGGTCCGGAGGAAATGACCGGACCGAGGCCTGCCAACTTGCCTGCGCGGCCGTCTTACGACTGGAGTAGTCGTCAGCGCCGTGTGCTGCAATTCTGTGCAGCGGTTGGATGACGGCCTGGCGAATGCGACAGCAAATTTTGCAGTCTGGAAATCCCCGTCCCGACCATTATGCTCGTTGCGCGGCTGGCTGCTGCATCGCCGCACCGCGAGGGGGATGGCATGCGCACAACATCGGTCGGCGTCGTTCGCATTGCCACCAAAGGGCCGGGCGACGTTGCAGGCCTTTTGGAAATGATCGGGCAGGGCGAGATCGATCCGAAGGCGATCCTCGCGATCCTGGGCAAGACCGAGGGCAATGGCGGCGTCAACGACTTTACGCGCGAATATGCCGTGGCGGCGCTCTGCACAGCGCTGGCGCCGCATGTTGGGCTGGAGCCTCATCAGGTCGAGCAGCGCATCGCCTTCGTGATGTCCGGCGGCACCGAAGGCGTGCTGAGCCCGCACATCACCGTCTTCACGCGCCAAAGCATCGCGCCGAGGCCGGCTGCTCTTGCCGGAAAGCGGCTCAGCATCGGCATGGCACAGACCCGCGATTTCCTCCCCGAGGAGCTCGGCCGCAACCCGCAGATCGGGGAAACGGCCAAAGCGGTGGTGTCAGCCATGGCGGATGCGGGTATCACGGAGCCGAGAGACGTGCATTTCGTCCAGATCAAATGCCCGCTGCTGACCAGCGAGCGCGTCGAGGCGGCCTCCGCGCGCGGCAGCACAACCGTGACGACAAGTGCCTACAGCTCGATGGCTTATTCGCGCGGCGCCTCCGCGCTTGGCGTCGCGGTGGCGCTGGGCGAGATCGAGGACGGGATCCGCGACGAGGACGTGCTACGGCGGTTCGAGCTGTTTTCGTCGGTGGCCTCGACCTCGGCGGGGATCGAATTGATGCACAACGTCGTCATCGTGCTCGGCAACTCCGCGTCTTCGGCAAGCCCGTTCGAGATCGGCCATGCCGTCATGCGTGACGCCATCGATGCCGCTGCCGTGATCGGGGCGCTCGCAAGCGTGGGGCTAAAGGCGGGATCGACGACGGATACGGGCCGCGAGCTCGTCAATATCTTCGCCAAGGCGGAGGCCTCGCCGAACGGCAGCGTCCGCGGCTTTCGCCACACGATGCTGGAAGATACCGACATCAGCGCGACACGGCATGCCCGCGCCGCAGTTGGCGGCCTGATCGGCGGTCTTGCAGGAAGCGGCGCCGTCTACGTCTCCGGCGGGGCCGAGCATCAGGGGCCTCCGGGCGGCGGCCCTGTTGCCGCCATCGTGCGGGTCGCTGACGATTCCGATTGAGCGGGGCGGAGGGAGTATCCCCGTGCTGGTCGGTGTTCGGCCGGACGGCGGCCAAGGTAGCTCGTTCACTTCGCGGCGCTGTTCACGCTGCGAAGGTGGATCGACACGGCAGCCGAATTGAGCGTCGGACCGGAGCCACTCACGAGGTCGCTGCGCAGTGATGGCGAAGCCGCGTGAAGCGCGAAGATGATGGCAATCTGGGTCCGGTTCTGAAGGCGGTATTTGCGCATGATGTTGCCGATATGCGCGCGAACCGTATTTTCGGAGATCTTGAGCTCGTAGGCGATGTTCTTGTTCTGCATGCCGCGAGCAATCAGCATCATGAGCTCGCGCTCACGCGGTGTAGGTGTGATCGGTACGCTTGTATTCATGACCAATTCCTCCCTGGCATGAAGGTTGATGTGACCATCCCGGCATTTTTCTCACTCCACCTTGAGCGCTTCGATCGGACTGAGCTTGGAAGCCATGTGGGCGGGATAGAACCCGAAGATCACACCGGTCACGGCTGAAAATCCAACGGCGAGGCCGATCGACTGCATGTCGATCGCAGTGACCCAGCCGGCTATTCGCGCCACCGTCATCGACAGCGTGACGCCGCCGACGACGCCGATGGCGCCGCCAAGAAGACAAAGAACGAGGGCTTCACAAAGAAATTGCAAACGAATATCGCGCATCCGGCCGCCGAGCGCGCGACGAATTCCGATCTCGCGGGTGCGTTCGGTGACGGAAACGATCATGACGTTCATGATACTGATGCCGCCGACGAGGAGCGAGACCGAGGCGATCGCGAACAGCAGCAGCGCCACGGTGCGGATGGCACCTTGTTGCGCCTCCATTGCGGCCGCGGGATCCTGCACCTTGAAATCGTCGGCCTGGCCTGCGGGAATCCTGTGCCGTTGCCGCAGCAGGCCTTCGATCTCGCTGGTCGCGCCCGCCATCTGGGTATCGGAGGCGACCTTGACGAGGATATAGGCGATGGCGTCCCGGTTGATACCGCTCGCGCTGCCGAGAAAGCGCAGCTTGGCGGTGGTCAATGGCACGAAGGCGACATCGTCCTGCGACGGCCCCTTGGGATCGAGCACGCCGATGACTTCGAGCGGGACCTGCATGATTCGGACTTGAGCGCCGATCGGATCGTCGCCCGGCGCGAACAGCTCTTTGGCGGCGGCACTGCCGAGAATGACGACCTTCGCGGCGTTCGCTTCCTCGGCCGCGGAGAAGTATCGACCGGATGACAATTGCCAGTCGCGCACCATGAAGTGCGAAGTGGTGGTGCCGTTGATCGTGGTGTTCCAGTTCTTGGCTTCCCGGATGACCTGCGCGGTGCCTGCAACCGAACCGGCCGCGGTCTGGATCTCCGGAATCTGATCGAGGATCGCCTGCACGTCGCCTTCGGTCATCGTCAGCTTGGTGCCGGCCTTCATGCGAACGGCGCCCTGTTGAATAGCGCCCGGCATGATCATCAGCACGTTGGAGCCGATCGAACGGATCTGCTCCTCGACGCGAAGCTGCGCGCCCTTGCCAATGGCGAAGACGGTGACGATCGAGGCCACGCCGATCACGATACCAAGAATGGTCAGGATGCTGCGCAGCGGGTTCAGGCGCAGCGCGTGAAGGGCGGTCTGAAGGGCCTGATATGCTGTCATGATGCCCAGACCTTGCTCGGCATTGGATCACGCACCTCATCCGCGACAACCTCGCCGTCATGCAGGCGAATGGTTCGTTCACAGCGCGCGGCCACGCTGGAGTCGTGGGTGATCACCACGATGGTCTGGCCGCCGTCATGGAGTGCGTCGAACAGCGCCAGAATCTCGGCGCCGGTCCGGCTGTCCAGCGCGCCGGTCGGTTCGTCCGCGAGTACGATCGCCGGTGAGGCGACGAGCGCCCGCGCGATTGCTACGCGCTGTTGCTCACCGCCGGACAGTTGTCGCGGAAAATGCCGCGCCCGGTGCAGCATGCCGACCGCCTCGAGGCACTCTTCGGCGCGCAGCATCCGCTGCTTGTGGCGGATGCCGCCATAGACGAGCGGCAGCGCTACGTTCTCAACCGCATTGTGCCGCGCGAGCAGATTGTAGGATTGGAACACGAAGCCGATGGAGTGCGCGCGCAGCTCGGACCTGCGGTCATCAGGCAGATCGGCGACGTCGCCGCCCTCCAGGAGGATCGCGCCCTCGCTCGGACGATCGAGCAATCCGATCATGTTCATCAGGGTCGATTTGCCGGACCCGGACGGGCCCATGATGGCAAGACTTTCGCCGCGCCTTATATCGAAGCTGACGTCGCGCACCGCGGTCACTGCGATGCCGTCGGTCCGGTAGGTGCGGCAGACCGATCTGAGGCTTACGAGTGCGGGGTGAGCGGTCATGATCCGAACCTTATTCCAAGCAGTTCCATCCCCGCGGGCCGGATCGCCTGACCGACCGCGACCTGGCTGCCTTCCGTCAGGTCGCCACTCTTGAGCGCGACCTGCTCGGCACCGTCGGTGCCGACCGTGACCGAGATGCGCTTGAGCGAGCCCGATGGCGTGCGCAACCATACGCCGTCCCGGCTTTGGGAAGTGGATGGCTGCGTGCCGCCCGGCTGGAAGCGAAGCGCGGCGACCGGTATCTTCAGGACGTCGTCCTGGCGGTCGACCACGATCTTGACGAGCGCGGTCATGCCGGGAAGCAGCGCGCCGTCGAGGTTGGAGGTCGACAGCACGACGGTATAGGTGACTACGTGCTGCTGCGTCTGCGGCGCCTTGCGGACCTGCCGCACGATCGCTTCGAAGCGCCGGTCGGGATAGGAATCGACCGTGAAGTGCGCCCGTTGGCCGGCGGCGATGCGTCCGATATCCGCCTCATCGACCTGGGCGTGGATCTCCATGTCCTCGAGCCGGTGCGCGACCAGAAAGGCGGTTCGCGCCTCGAGGCCGACCGCGAGCGTCTGGCCCTCGTTGATGAACCGGCCGACGACCACGCCGTCGATCGGAGAGCGGATGATGGTGCGGTCGAGATCGGCCTCGGCAGCGCGGAGGATGGCCTCCTTCTCCGGCACCGCCGTCCTCGCCTGCTGGAGCTCGGCCTCGATCCGGCGCACGTCGGCGGTAGCGCCTTCGACGGCGTAGGCGTTCAGCGTCACGAGGACCTCCGCCTCGCGCTCTTGTGCGAGGCGCGCGGTGAAATCGGTCTGCGCATCCTCGACCGTCGTGGTCGCCACCACGTTCTGCGACTGCAACGCCAATTTGCGCTGGAGTGTCCGCTGTGCTGAGGCCTTGACGGCCTGCGCGCTGTCGAGCTTGGCCGCCAGGACCGCCCTCGTGCCCTTGGCGTTCTCCAGGTCGATCTTGCCGCGGTCGAGCTTGGCCTGCTCCAGCTCGATATTGGCGCGCGCCATCTCGATCGCCGCCTTGGCCTCGTCGACCTTGGCCGCAAAGCTCCGCGGGTCGATCTGTGCCAGCGGCTGATCCTTCCGCACATTGTCGTTGAAGTCGACGTAGACCTTTGAGATCTGCCCCGACAGTTGCGAGCCCACCTCGATCGTCTTCACCGGTTGAAGCGCGCCGGTCACGGTGATCGTCTGCTCGATGCTGCCGCGCTGGATCGAGGCGTAGCGGAACATCGGCGCGTCGGAGCCGAAGGTCGGCGTTTCGCGTATGGTGGGCAGGATGGACCGCGTCGTTGAGTGATAGGCGCGTCCGGCTTCGTTTGCGATCCAGCCGGCGGAAGAGCGCAGGTCGGCGGGATCGATGGCAAAAGCCGCCGCAACCGCGGAGGCGCCACCCAACACAGCGAGGATTGGCACAAAACGCATATTGAAACCCCGGCCTCATTAAAAAGAAGACCGTCAGGCACAATTCGCACCCTCACGCACAGGTAGCAATTCCCGCGCTCTCGCTTGACGGTCCAGCAATATGTCGTCGGTTCTAGGTCCCTGGACGTGTGTGCTCCATGAAACAAACGTCAAGTTGTGAGGCGCCGATCCGCCACTTTTGAGATGATGGATATACTTCGGGATTCGACACGACCTCGGAATCGATCTTTTTCAATCACTAATTGCAAGATGTGCTATAGTGTGGTTGGGGCTTGCGCCGGTAGGGCGCACTGATTTCTGCTCGTGTACGAGAACCCACCATGGGTACATGTGCGACACGGCAGCGGCTTCAGCACATTCGTCGCACGGAAGCTCGGCCTTCCGCATCAGCAGCGCTGCGTCGTGTCAGCGACGATGCTGTGATCTCACGTAAAATCGAAAACAATAATCGCCGTCGAATGCGACGCACGTTTCGGCGCCTGCAGATGCGGCGCGTTGTCATCGATCTGTCGCATCGAAGGGAAGGAGCGCGGGAAGTGTGAACTGGCCCACAGCAATGTCACGCCGCTGCACTAGGATGATTTGCTGATTGCCTGCGAGGGAACCCGGCGCTGATCGGTTCTCACGACAAAAGTTATTGGACGAGGAGACTTTGAGTCATGGCAACGAGTCCTGCAACGATTTATGTGATCGACGACGATGAGCAAATAAGGATCTTGCTTGGAGATCTCTGCCATGATGCCGGACTTGATGTGAAGCTGTTCGGCTCGACCGACGAATTCCTGGCGGAGCAGCTCTCCGATGGTCCGTCGTGCCTGGTGCTCGACGTTCGCTTTCCCGGCACCTCGCCGACCGGGCTCGATCTGCAGCGAACGCTGGCCGACTCCGGAGTCCTGGTTCCGATCGTATTCATCAGCGGCCATCCTGATGTCCGAGTCTCTGTGGAAGCGATGAAGCGCGGCGCGGTGGAATTCCTGCCCAAACCGTTTCGTGAGCAGGAGTTTCTCGACGCGGTGCGGCTCGGCGTCGAGCGCGATCGCAGGCGGCTGGAGCACGACCTCGTCGTGCGCGAGGCCCGACGGCGCTTCGAGGAGCTGACGGTGCGCGAGCGCGACATATTGCTGCTGATGGCGGAGGGGCTGGTCGCCAAGCAGATCGCGGGCAGGCTGAATGTCAGCGAGGTGACGGTGAAGGTGCACCGCGCGCGCATGATGCGGAAGCTGCAGCTGCGCTCACCCATCGAGGTGGTGAGGCTCGTCGACAGCATCAGGCCGAACGTTGCGACGGCACGCCGAGGCACCGTCGTATTGAATGGAGTGGAAGTCGCACGCGTCGCATCTAGTCCGTCCGGACTAGCATGAACCTCAGTCTATCAAGCCCCGCATCGACGGTTCACAGTATCCCGCATGATGTCGCAGAGTTTTGCATACGACATCGCTCACCGCTAACCTTGGCACGAAAGGGATACTCCATGCGCAAGTTGATTCTCGCTTCCGCCGCACTGCTCGCCCTCACCGCCGGCGCCCGCGCCGACAATACCGCGATCACCGCGCAGGTCGGTCTCGTGAACGGCTCCTCTGTGGACCAGCAGGGTCACGTGAACGACAGCTCGACGACCGTTCAGATCGGCATCCTGAATGGTGCGAGCACCATGCAGGGCACGGCCACGCCGGGTGGGTCGCTCAACAACTCCAGCGGCGTGCTCCAGATCGGCGCCGCCAACGCAGCCGTCACCGGACAAGTTGCCACCCACAATAACACCAGCGGCATCTTCCAGTTCTCCGGCGGTCACAACTTCGCCGCCGTTGGGCAGCTCTCTGGCGGCGTCAACCTCAGCACCATCGTGCAGCACTAAGCCAGCCCCGTACCTCCCTGGGCGCGCCACAGCGCGGGCGCGCCCAGGTCTTGCTCGAAGTTATTGCGATCAGCTCGTTGATGAAACAGCGGATCGATCAGTTGATACTGACGGAGGAGTCACATGCGGATCAACTATCTAGTCGCGACGGTCGTCATGCTCGGTGCGTTGACCTCTGTCGAAGCCAAAGCCGACAACACGGCCAGCGTGTTGCAGTTCGGAACGACGAATGTCTCGTCGACAACGCAGACCGGCCCGGTGAACAATACCGCGACCACGCTGCAATTCGGTGCGAACAACCAGGCGACGAGCGTACAGCTGGGATCACTGACCTCGGTCAATTCGGCGACGATTGGACAGGGCGGCACGACGCCCACCGCGACCAACAATGCCGCAGTCGGTCAGTTCGGCGGCTCCAACACGAGCCTGATCGGTCAGATCGGCTTGAACAACACGGCCGTCGTAGGCCAACTCGGAATCCTGAACGGCTCCACCGTCCTGCAGGCAGCTCCGTGATGAGAGGTCGTGCCGAGATCTCGGCCACAAATGTGGAGGCATGTGATGAACAAGCATCTTCTGGTCGCTGCGATGGCAGCTCTCGTCTCCTGTTGCGCAGTGAACGGCCCGGCAAGGGCGCAAAGCGCCGATATCAAGACGATCGTCTCGGTCAACGGGCCGCCTGTCGTCTTGAACCAGAGCAGCCAGACCAACTTGGCCGGCATATTCATGGTTGGTGGCACGACTAGCGCGACCGTCACTCAGAACGGAACCAACAACGCTACGGGCATCCTGCAATTTGGCGGAACGAACTCCGCGTCGGTCGGTCAGGCCGGTGCGAACAACCTGGCCTTCGTCGGACAGTCAGGTCAGTCTGCCAGCAGCGCGATCTCGCAACTGGGCAACATGAATTCTGGTGTCGTTGCCCAGTTCGGTGGAATCAACACCTCGAGCGTCACCCAAACCAGTCCGTGAGATCCGAGCCTCGTTCGGACGTGTCGGGAGAAAGATCTTATGAGATGGCGAAGTCACATTTGGGCGGCGACCGCGGTCGCCGCCACAGTCGCGGCGAGTAGCGCAGCGTCCGCCGGCACGATCAAGACCGGTGTGTCCAACGACAAGATCAGCATCGAGACGGTCTTCGGGTTCGGCAATGATCAGACGCCGGTGGTGGTCGAGGAAAACAGCAGCAAGCTCAACTTCGTGCGGGTGATCGAACTGGGCGGTGCGAGTCAGGTCGGTGCAACGATTATCCAAACCGGTGCGACCAACTATGCTAACGTCATGCAGGCCGGCGCAACGACGAGCGCCGCGATCGGTCAATTTGGCGCGAGCAACACGGCGAACGTCATGCAGATGGGCAATGTCACCAATACGCTGCTCGTGCAGGTTGGCGACATGAACACCGGCGCCGTCAGTCAGGTCGGTCGCTTCAACTGGGCCGCCATCTTCCAATTCGGGCGGTGATCGCAAGAGGCACGCGCATGAAGCTCGTTCTGTTTGCAGTAGGAGTGGTGATGATGGTGTCGGGCGGAACGGGGCCGGCGTCGGCAGGCAACGACGGGGACGGTCATACGACGATCGTGGACGACGCCAACGGCCGGACGGTGATCACCCAAAGCGGAGATCCCGCGCAGGCCGAAGTGCGGGTCGAGAAAGAGCCCGGGCGCACGACTGTCTATCGCAAGAGCGGCGGAAACACCACGGTCGTGACCCAGAGCACGAATCCGGCGGACCTTCCGCCCAATCTGCGTGAATGGTTGCGAAGTCTCTCCGGGCAATGAAGATCGAGGCGTCGCTTTAGAGCATGATGGCAAATGGCTTGCCGACATTCTCCTCGGTGACATGGGCGAAGCGCCGCTGGCCTCGGGCGTTGAAGCGGACGTTCACGATCGGGTCGTGAGTCCTGGAATCGTAGCCCAGTGCGGCGTCGCCGAGGGCGTCGCCTTCGATGCTCATGCGTCCTCTCTTCCGGCAGACGGTGCCTGCCACCAAATCTCAGTCACGACCCCAGTCCCTTGGTCCCCCTGTCGGTTGAGGGGGTTCAATCGCCAAATCACCCCTAGCCCCGAGGCGCAGGCCGCCATCCCATTGATGCCGACCGCCCAACAAAACCGGTCAGATGCATCTCTCTAGGGGCCAGCGGATCGGACAACTGGCGGTGGCGCTGGCCGTTCGGAGGGCATGGACGGCGGCCAAATCATCGATCATTCTGTCAGCTCTTGATCCGCGCGGGCGGATCGAGCCCCGCCTGAAAGCAAACTCAAACAAGGCAGGCGGGCACCAGACATGAGGGAGGACGGACGGAATGGCGGGCATTCACGCGCTCGATCGGATCATCGGCGGGGACTATCCGGAATTGGCCACGGACGAGCAGGTCCGTGCCCTCGAGCGGGTGCCTTACGCGGAGCGCATCGCGGCCGAAAGCACCTATGATGCGATCAGGCTCGGGGCGGCCCGGAATCCCGATGCGCCGGCGATCCAGTTCCTGTCCAATGCCGATCCCGCCGATACGCCGCTGGTCATCTCGCACCGGGATTTCGTCGCGCGCGTCACGCAAGCCGCCAACATGTTTCACGCGCTGGGCGCGGGCAAAGACGATGTCATCAGCTTCATGCTGCCGCTCCTGCCTGACGCTTTCGTGACGCTGTTCGGCGCGGAGGCCACCGGCATTGCCAATCCCGTCAATCCGCTGCTGGAGCCGCATCAGATCGCGGAGATCCTGGAGGCCGCCAACACCACGATCCTGGTCGCGCTCGGACCGATGCCCGGCAACGACATCTGGCACAAGGTCGAGCAGATCCGCCCGTCCTTGAAGCGCCTCAAGGCGATCGTGCAGGTCGGCGGCGGCGGCGATCCCGCGAACGGCATCTTCGCCTTCAACGATCTTATCAAGCAGCAGCCAGCGGACCGGCTCGTCAGCGGCCGCGAGATTTCCGGCAGCGACATCGCCGCCTATTTCCATACCGGCGGCACCACCGGCACGCCAAAGCTCGTGCGCCACACCCACACTAACCAGGTTTATCAGGCCTGGGGGCTCAACCTGCTCCTGAAGTCGAAGCCGGGTGGCAATCTGCTGTTCGGCATGCCGCTGTTTCACGTCGGGGGATCGCTGACGCAGGTGCTGACGACGCTTGCGGGCGGCGGCTGCCTCGTGGTGCTATCGCCGTCCGGCTGGCGCAATCCCAATGCGGTGAAGAACATCTGGCAACTCGTCGAACGCTTCAAGCCGGAGGCGCTGTCGAGCGTGCCGACCGTGCTTGCGGCGACGCTCGGCGTGCCGCCTGATGGTGCCGACATTTCGAGCCTGAAATTTGCCGCCGGCGGCGGCTCGGCGATTCCGGTCGCGGTCGGCTCCGCGATCCAGGACAAGCTGAAGCTCCCGGTGGTCGAGGTCTACGGCATGACCGAGACCTCGAGCGTGCACACCATGGCCTATCCGGACCGCCCCATCCGCCTCGGCTCGGTCGGCCTGCCGATGCCTTACGCTCGCGTGCGCATCGTCAAGCTCGACGCCGAGGGACGGCTCGAGCGCGACTGCGTCGTGGACGAGATCGGTGTGGTGATCATGGCCGGGCCCGGCGTGTTCGGCGGCTATCTCAATGATGCCCACAACACGGGCGCGTTCGTCGACGAGGTCTGGGTCAATTCCGGCGATCTCGGCCGGCTTGATGCGGACGGACATCTCTGGATTACCGGCCGCGCCAAGGACCTCGTGATCCGCGGCGGCCACAACATCGATCCCGCGCCGATCGAGGAGATCATGTTCCAGCATCCGGCCGTCGGCTTTGCCGCCGTGGTCGGCCAGCCCGACGCCTATGCCGGCGAGCTCCCCGTCGGTTACGTGCAGTTGAAGCCCGGTGTCAAGGTCGAGCCGGGCGAGCTGGAGAGCTGGGTACGCGAGCGCACGCCCGAGCGCGCCGCCGTGCCCGTGCAGATCATTGCGATCGATCCGATGCCCGTCACCGGCGTCGGCAAGGTGTTCAAGCCGCAACTGCGCTGGGACGCGGCCCAGCGCGTGTTTGCCAAGGTGCTCACCCCGCTCACGGAGACGGGCATCGATTGCAGGGTGAAGGTCGGCGCGCATGGCAGCCACGGCTCGATTGCGACGGTGACGATTGCGAATGTGCCGGAAGCCAGGCGCGAAGAGGTTGCAGGCGAGGTCCACAAGCTGCTTGACCCGTTCGTGATACGGCATGAGGTGGTGCACGCGTAGGCTTCATCTCGCCAGGAAGGCCGCCTCAATGAGCTGAGGTCCCGGGGGCTTACGAGCTCCACAATCGACGCGACTATCCGAACCTTGGGAAGAGATCGGGCGACGAAACCTTTGTCGGGCAATGGTGTCCTGGCACCCCGCCTTGCGGGCAACGGTTTCTTTCAGGGATCAACGGATGTCGCCGCTGAAATACCATCGCGATCTGACGCACTGGACCGAATTCGTGCGTCTTGCGCAGGGGCGCGTTTATGGAAAGTGGATGCGACTCGCGCTCCTTGCGGCCGGCGCCTTGCCGATGCTGCTTGGCATCGCCGCCTCGGCGCTGTGGCCGGGATCGGTCGACACGACCTCCGTGCTGTTCGGCATCCTGAGCACACTCGTGGTCATCGGCATGCTGTCGCGGCTGGGACTTCGCCACCACGTCAAGGACGCCGGCTGGGTTCTCGGCAATCGCGAGATCACCGTAACCGAGCAGGGCTTCGTCGACGCCGGCAACGGCACCGTGCTCAGCGTGGACTGGCCGGCGATCGAAGGCGTGAGCGTCGCCAGAAACATCATCGTTCTCTGGATGGACCGCGCCGCGGGGGTCTTCATCCCCCGCATCGCCTTCCACTCCGACGACGAAGAGCGCAGCTTCGTCGAGTTTGCCGGCAAGCGGGCCGGAGCTGCGTGACGGGCTGGAGCGGTTTAGCCCGCGGGCATCGTCTTCTCGATCAGGCGCACCCAATAGGACGCGCCGTGGCCGAGAATGTTGTCGTTGAAGACGTAAGCAGGATGGTGGCACTCGTTGCCGTCGCCCATGCCGACGAGGATCATCGCGCCGGGGCGCGCTTCCAGCATGAAGGAGAAGTCCTCGGCGCCCATCATCGGAATGAATTTCTCGTTGACGCGATCGGCACCGGCAATCTCGCGGGCGACCTCGGCGGCAACGCCGGCTTCGCGCGCGTGGTTCATCGTCACCGGATACATGCGGGAGTATTTTGTCTCGGCCGATCCGCCATAGGCGCGCGCCACGCTGTCGGCGACCTCGCCGATGCGGCGCTCGACGAGATCGCGCACTTCGGGATCGAGCGTGCGCACGGTGCCGCTGAGCTCGGCGACCTCCGGGATGATGTTGAACGCCGTGCCGGCGTGAAATTGCGTGATCGAGACGACGGCGGATTTCAGCGGGTCGACGTTGCGCGCGACGATCGATTGCAGCGCGTTGACGATCTGCGATCCGATCAGGACGCTGTCGATCGACTTGTGCGGGCCGGCACCGGCATGGCCGCCCTTGCCGTGAACGGTGATCTGGATGTTGTCGGAGGAGGCGAGCATCGCGCCCGGCGTCGTTGCGAAATGGCCCTCGGGCAGGCCCGGCATGTTGTGCATGCCGTAGACCTCCTGGATGCTCCAGCGGGTCATCAGGCCATCGTCGACCATCGCCTTGCCGCCGCCGCCACCTTCTTCCGCGGGCTGGAAGATCACAACCGCGGTGCCGTCGAAATTGCGCGTCTCGGCGAGATACTTTGCCGCACCCAGCAGCATCGCAGTGTGCCCGTCATGGCCGCAGGCGTGCATTTTGCCGGGGACTTTCGAGGCATAAGGCACACCCGACGTTTCCATGATCGGCAGCGCGTCCATGTCGGCGCGCAGGCCGATCGTCCTTCCCGATCCGCTCTTGCGGCCACGGATCACGCCGACCACGCCGGTGCGGCCGATGCCGGTCACCACCTCGTCGCAGCCAAACGCGCGCAGCTTGTCGGCAACGATGCCGGCGGTGCGGTGCACCTCGTAGAGCAGCTCCGGGTTCTCATGGAAGTCATGGCGCCAGGCGGCCATTTCGTCGGAGAGTGCGGCGACGCGGTTGATGACGGGCATGGGGGCTCCGTTTCTCGTTAGGTTGCCGAGGATATCGTCATTGCGGGGCGATGCGAAGCATCGAACCCGGAATCTGGAGATTGTGGCGCGAGATTCCGGGTTCACGCGGAGCCTGTCATCGGGCCGGGCTTTGCCCGGACCCGGTGGCGTGCCCCGGAATGACGGGAGAGTTCAGCTCTCCCCGAACACGCGCCTGAAGATCGTGTCGACGTGCTTGAGGTGATAGCCGAGGTCGAACTGCTCCTCGATCTCGGCGTCACTGAGATATTTCTTCACCTCGGCGTCCTTCTTTAGCAGCTGCAAAAAGTCGCCTTCGCCGCGCCAGACCGGCATGGCATTGCGCTGCACGAGCTTGTAGGCATCCTCGCGGCTCGCGCCCTTCTGCGTCAGTGCCAGCAGCACGCGCTGCGAATGCACGAGGCCGCCGAGGCGGTCGAGGTTCTTCTGCATGTTGGCGGGATAGACAAGGAGCTTGTCGACCAGGCCGGCCAGGCGCACCAGCGCGAAGTCGAGCGTGACCGTCGCATCAGGGCCCATCATGCGCTCGGCGGAGGAGTGCGAGATGTCGCGCTCGTGCCAGAGCACGACGTTTTCCAGCGCCGGCGTCACATAGGCGCGCACCATGCGCGACAGACCGGTGAGGTTTTCCGACAGCACCGGGTTGCGCTTGTGCGGCATCGCGGAGGAACCCTTCTGGCCTTCCGAGAAGAACTCCTCGGCTTCCAGCACTTCGGTGCGCTGAAGGTGGCGGATTTCCACCGCGAGACGCTCCACGGAGGAGGCGATCACGCCAAGGGTCGCAAAATACATCGCGTGGCGATCGCGCGGGATCACTTGCGTCGAGATCGGCTCCGGCGTCAGCCCTATGGCCTTCGCAACGTGCTCTTCGACGCGCGGATCGATCTGGGCGAAGGTGCCGACGGCGCCCGAGATGGCGCAGGTCGCGACTTCCTTTCGCGCCGCGATCAGGCGTTCCTTGGCGCGCGAGAACTCGGCATAGGCGAAGGCGAGCTTGAGGCCGAACGTCACTGGCTCGGCATGGATGCCGTGGGAGCGGCCGATGGTCGGCGTCATCTTGTGCTCGAAGGCGCGCTTTTTCAACGCGGCCAGCACCTTGTCGAGATCGGCGAGCAGGAGATCGGCGGCGCGGGTGAGCTGGACGTTGAGGCAGGTGTCGAGCACGTCGGAGGAGGTCATCCCCTGGTGCACGAACCGCGCTTCGGGGCCGACGATCTCGGCGAGGTGGGTGAGGAAGGCGATGACGTCGTGCTTGGTTTCGCGCTCGATCTCGTCGATGCGGGCGACGTCGAAGGTGGCGTTGCGAGCCTTGTCCCAGACCGTCTTGGCGGCCTGCTTCGGGATCGTGCCGAGCTCGGCGAGCGCATCCGCCGCATGCGCCTCGATCTCGAACCAGATCTTGAACCGCGTCTGCGGCTCCCAGATCGAGGCCATTTCCGGGCGGGTGTAACGGGGGATCATCGCTAGACTCCAGGTGGGGCGGGGCGCGCCCGCGGGCGCGGACTCCGGCCAAAATGTCTTTTACGCCGCGATTTAGCAGAGCGGGGGGAGCGAAACAAACGGCTCGGCTCCTCAAAGGGGGGATTTGCCCGGCGTTTTCGTGGATCTGTCAATCACGAAAAACTGAATGACAGATATTGAAATCTGTCAGCGAGACATGTATATCGGTGTTCGGACGCTCCGATTGGGCGTCCCGCGGCTCCGCCCCGGGGCCCGGGTCCGAAACAAACGGACCCATGGGCCGTAACCAAGAGGGTGGGTCGCGGACGAAGTGGAGACTTACGACAATGACGACCGAAATCATCAATATCGCCGGGCAGATTGGGCACTGGCTCAATGTGCTGGTGGCGCGCCAGATCGCGGCGCAGGCTGCAAAACTGCCGCATTAAGGCAAGAGCTTTCCGAACGACCGGCACGGCCGCTTCGGAATGCGGCCTGATCGCCGGGTGAATGGCCCCTCTCACGGGAACATGGTGCTGGCATGAACGAAGCCGTTGTCTTGACGCCGGAGCGCATTCTCGAAGTCACAGAGGACGTGCTCAGGCGCTATGGGCTTGCCAAGGCCACCGTGGTCGACGTTGCCCGCGCGCTCGATGTGAGCCATGGCAGCGTCTATCGCCATTTTCCGAGCAAGGCCTCGCTGCGCGAGGCCGTCGCCAAGCGCTGGCTCGAGCGCATGGATGCGCCGCTGCGCAAGATCGCGCAGGATACGGGGCCCGCGCCGGCGCGGCTCGAGGCCTGGCTGCGGACGTTGTTCGCCGCCAAGCGCGAGCGCGTGTGCGACGATCCCGAGATGTTCCAGACCTATCTGACGCTCGCGCGTGAAGCCTGCGCGGCGGTGAAATGCCACAAGGACGGCCTGGTCGAGCAGATGTCGGCGATCCTGTCCGACGGCGTGAAGCAAGGCCTGTTCGACGTTGCCGACACCAATGTCACCGCGCGCGCAATCTTCGATGCGACCAGCCGCTATCACCATCCCGCCCACGCCGACGAGTGGAAGGACGCCGATCTGCCAGCCCGCGTCGATGCGACGCTGACCCTGTTGCTGCGCGGGTTGAAGGCGTAAGGACGCCCCTTCACCCTCTCATTCTGACGTACAAGAGCCGTGGCTTCTCACCCTCTGGCCTTGTGGGCGAGCGGGCCGTCGCGAAGCAAAAGCGGATGAGGGGCCTTTTTCCGCGGGTGGATGGCGGCGTCGGCCGACGGCACAACCGGCGGGCTCTCCGGATACGGATTGATCTCGATTTCGACGACGTCCCTTGACCGCTTTCGAAGGCGGTAGAAGGTAAGCTCTTGTTCGAGCATGGGGCAGCGAAAGCCGACCGCAGCCGTATCCGGCAGGCGGCAGAGCTCGTCGATAAGTTCGCCTACGGTGATGATCGGGGGATGGGCGCTTCTCTTATGATTAGCCTTACTCATGGCGTTACTCCTCCACTGCATTACTAACCGGAGCTGAGGGCTCTCAGTTCCGCTGGAGCGACGCTCAACGATCTCCATGCGTCAGCATTGCTGCTAGATCCGCATCAGCCCGCAATTCGCCGCAAGCCGCACGAGCTGCGCATCCGTACGCGCGCCCGTCTTGGTCTTGATCAGATAATGGTAGTTCTGCACGGTCTTCACACTGAGATTGAGATGCGCCGCGATCTGCTCGGTGGTAGCGCCGCTGACGAGCTGACGCAAAATCTCGATTTCGCGCTCGCCCAGCTGATCGAGCGCCGAGCCAGTCGGTGACAGGCTCTCCTCGGCCAGAACATGGGCGATGTCGTCGCTCATGGCGCGCTCGCCGCGGGCAACCGCGCGGACGGCTGCAACGACTGCGGCGGGCTCGCTGCTCTTGGTGACGAAACCGCATGCGCCGGCGCCAAAGGCAGCTTTCACCAGCACGGCTTCGTTGTGCATGGTGAAAACGAGAATGCGCGCGCGGGGATTGCGCGCGCGGATGTTGCGGATGGCTTCAAGGCCGCTCGCGCCGGGCATTGAAATGTCGAGCACGATGACGTCGGGATCATGCGTCTTGAAGGCGCCGTATGCGTCCGCGGCATTGTCGGCTTCGGCGACGACATGCAGATCGCCCTGGCTTTCCAGGACGCGGCGATAGCCTTGCCGGACGATCGGATGATCGTCGACCAGCAGCACCGAGATACCCTTTGCCGCCACCTCCGTCATGTCAGCCTCATGCGGCCAGCGGAATGGTCGCCGCCACGCTCAGCCCGCGATTGGCGCGCGCGATCGACAGCGAACCGCCGGCGGCCGCGACGCGCTCGCGGATGCCGGTCAGCCCGAAGCCGGCCGACTGTGACACCCGATCTGCATCGCCGCCCCCGTCATCCTCGACGCGGATCAGCAGCGCGTCGTCGTCGCCGGCGCGCCGCTCGATCCGCAGGTTGATCTCACGCGCCGCGCTGTGGCGCAGCGCATTGGTCAGGCATTCCTGGGCGACGCGGTAGGCGGTGGTTGCCGCCGTGCCGCTGACGTCCGCAAGGTTGCCCTTGAGGTCGAGCTGGATCGTCGGCTGTATTGCGATCTGCGAGCGCCAGCTATCGACGAGATTGACGAGGCTCGCCTCGAGCCCCAGCTCCTCCGGTAACGGATTGCGCAGCCGTTTCAGAGTGTCGCGGAGCGATGCCATGATGCGATGCGTAGCCTGCGAGATCATGCGTGCATCCTGCGCGATGCCGCTTGCATTCGTCTCCTTCGCGCTCGCCGTCCCAGTCTCAATGGTGCTGGCGAAGGCGAGGATGGCGGAGAGATTTTGCCCGAACTCGTCATGCAGCTCGCGGGCGAGCGCGCGCCGCTCGTCGTCGCGGATCTCGAGCAGGCGCCGGGTCAGCGTCGCGCGTTGCTCGGTCGCTTCCTCGAGCCGCCCGCCCAGCTCGCCGACGGCCTTGCCGATCATCGCAAGCTCCATGGAGCGGAAGCGCGGCAGCGACGTGCGGTACTGCCCGCGCGCCATCCTTTGCAAGGCGGTCACGATCGAGCGGGCTGGTGCAAGCGTATGTGCGATCGCGAGCGAGGCCAGCAGCGCAATCGCTGCCGACATCAAGAGCGCGACATCGATCACGTTGAGAATGTACTCCCAGGCGAGTGAGATTGCCGCAGCCTGATCAGGCGTCGCCACGACCGTACCGGCAGCGGCCGCGCGCGGGCTCACCGGCCGCACCACCTCGGCATGACTGCCGAGGAGGGTCGGGACCAGGGATGCGAACCAGCGCGGCGGGGTCCGGCCGATCCCCTGGCTCTGGCCGCACAGCGGCTTCTCGAATGCGGCCGCGGGCTGGAACTGCACGCAGACGCCCGGCGCAATCAGCTTCATCGTCTCGAGCGTGCGCCAGTCCGGAACCGGTACGAGATGCTCGCGCATCCTGTTGCTGCGCAGCAAGAACTCGCGCCAGTACAGCGCCTCCAGCGCTTGCGCAACGCGCTGGGCGGAGGCGGCAGTGGCGCGATCGACGCTGCGATAGGCATCAAAAGTCGCCCAGACCGTCGCGGCGGTCAGGCACAGCGCAACGATGACAAGCAAACGGGCGACGAGCTGAAGCACGAGGCGCATGCGATCACCCCCAACGTTTGGTAGGGTCACGATAACAACGCCGTCGCACCTTGCCAATCGCGGCCGACATCGGGCGATGCTGCTCGGGAAAATTTCCCAAGCCGATTTGGGCATGGCTCTTTGGACTGCGCCGGGCGGCTTTGATCTAATCGGGGGCGGGTCGCCAACAGACCGGGGAGCGAGACAGCATGAGTTCGATCACCATCGGCAAGAGCGCGCCACCTGCGGCCGACCCGTCGGAGCGGAGCGCGCTCCTGCTCTGGCTGATCTTCACGGGCCTCTCGATTTTCGCCGTCGTGCTGCTGTGGCGCTTCGGCCTGATCCATCTGATGGTGGTCTCCGACCGCACCTACATTTCGAGCGTGATCGCGGTTCTCTATGTCGTCACGTGCGGTCATTGCTTCTGGCGGACCCGCGCGATCGCGCGGGAAGGGGCGGCGGCGCGGCGCTGCCGTGCGATGCTGTCAACCAAGGACGGCAGCAAGGCGCTCGATGCCGCCGGCACATCGCTGCCACATGGCCTCGTCAGGGATCACATCGAGAGCCTGGTGACGAAGGCCGCGGCGCAGGACTATCGGCCGGTCGACCAGACGCTGCTGCTGCGGACGCTCGCCGACCGCCTGCGCGGCTCCAACGGGTTCGGCGCCTTCGTCTCGGATACGCTGATGAAGCTCGGCCTGCTCGGCACCATCATCGGCTTCATCATCATGCTGGCACCGATTGCTGGACTGGACGCGGCCGACAAGGTTGCGATGCGGTCCTCGATGGGGTTGATGAGCGACGGCATGGCGGTTGCGATGTACACGACGCTTGCGGGCCTCGTCGGCTCGATCCTGGTCCGTATCCAATACTACATGCTCGACGCCGCGACCCAGCGGGTGTTCTCCGACGCCGTCGTGTTGACCGAGACCTACGTCACGCCGGCTCTGGAACGCAAGCGTCCGGGAACGCCGCCATGATGGATGATTTCGGGCTCTATCCGCGCGAGGAGCCGTTCGATCCGCTCGGCGTGATGCTGTTCAAGGCGCTCCAGGTGATCGCATTCCTGTTCTTCCTCGCGCTTCTCGCCGTCTCGCCGGACGCTAAAGACGGCAAGATCGACTCCAAGGCCGAGTTCATGATCACGCTGGACTGGCCGGACAATCATCCTGATGATCTCGACCTGTTCGTGCAGGATCCCGCCGGCAACATCGCCTGGTACCGGCATCGCGAGGCCGGCTTTCTCACCCTCGACCGCGACGACCGCGGCGGGGCCAACGACTTCATCGTGGTCAACGGCAAGAAGATCGCATCCCCCATCCGCGAGGAGATCGTCACCGTGCGCGGCATCGTCGCCGGCGAATACACTGTTAACGTCTCGCATTTCCAGGCGACCACCGGCGAGCCGGTCTCGGCGAACGTGAAGGTGCAGAAGCTCAACCCGACCGCCCAGGTGATCTTCGACAACAAGCTGACGGTCAACCATACCGGTGACGAAAAGACCGCGGTGCGGTTCCGGCTCGATTCCGAAGGCAAGGTGGTCAATGTCGACCAGCGGCCGAAATCGCTGCTGGAAACCTTCCGCAGCAGTTGGCGCAACGGCGCGGACATCGATCCCAAGACTGGCGTGAGGATGCGTCGTGACTAGCCTGCAACTCGTCATACTCACGATTTCGGTCGCTTACGCCGTGATCGGCGCACTGCTCCTGGTCGTCCTGGTCTATGGACGCCTGCACTGGTCGCTGAAGGCCATGGCCGTCATTGTGACCAGCGTCTTCTACCTCGTCAGCTTCGGCGCCATGCGCGGGCTGCTCGGCTGGGCCAGCACGGACCGGCTGCCTGTATCATTCAAGCTGTTGGCGGCGCGCATCGTCGAGCCGCATTCGCTGGAGGGTGACCCCGGCTCGATCTATCTGTGGGTCGAGGAGCTCGACGATGACCACCGGCCGAGCGGCATCCCGAGGGCATTCCGCGTTCCCTACAATGATACGCTGGCCGAGAAGACCCATGGAGCGGAGAACGAGATCGCGGCAGGACGCCCGCAGGGCGGGCGCGCCGCGGATTTCGGCGGAGGTGACGGCACCATCATCGACATGGTCCGGGAATATGTGACGCCCAAGGCCGTGATCGAGACGGCCGGTGGCGATTCATCGACTGGAGAATTCAGGGCTCCGCCGGCAGGTAGCGAGCAGGGCGCAGTGTTCACTCCGCTGCCGCCGCCCAGAATGCCCCCCAAGGACGAGCAATAGGCTCCACCCGCCTGGGCGGCAACGGCTGGTCAACAGCCGTGCGCTGGCGCATCTTGTTGACGTCCCTCAAATTGGCTTTATCGGCATACGAACAGGGTTTGAGGGTGGAGGACGCGTGCGACTGGCCGTCTTTTCGGATATCCATGGCAACCGGCAGGCTTTTGACGTGTGCCTGAAGGCGGCGCGCGAGCGCGGTGCGGAGCGCTTCATCCTGCTTGGCGATTTCGTCGGCTATGGCGCCGATCCGGAATGGGTTGTCGATACCGCGATGGAACTGGTGGCTCACGGCGCCGTCGCTGTCCGCGGCAATCACGACCAGGCGGTCCAATCGTCGGCCGAGACCATGAACGCCGAGGCGCAGATCGCGATCGAATGGACTCGCGGCCGGCTCGATGCCGCGCAGCGGCGCTTCCTCGCGGAGCTGCCGATGTTCGTCGAGGATGACGACCGCCTCTATGTGCATTCGGAAGCCTCGCACCCGACGCGATGGCACTATGTCCGCTCGACGACGGACGCCGCAAAAAGCCTGATCGCGACGCCGTGCCACGTCACTTTCTGCGGCCACGTCCATCGCCCGGCGCTTTATTCGATGTCAGTGACCGCGAAGATGACGAGCTTCGTACCCAAGACCGACGTTCCCGTGCAGCTCCTGCGCGGCCGGCAATGGCTCGCGGTGATGGGCTCGGTCGGCCAGCCGCGCGACGCCGATCCCTCTGCCTGCTTTACGCTGTTCGACACCGAGAGCTGTCAGATCACCTATTGCCGGGCACCCTATGACATCGAGGTGGCGGCGAGCCGGATCCGGGAGAACGGCCTGCCGCATTGGCTGGCCGACCGGTTGTCGCAGGGACGCTGAGCGATGCCAAAATCCCTGGTCAAGGTCGGAGCTGAGATCGACGGCTTCACCGTCGGTGAATGCGTGCATGCCGGCGGCATGGCGACGTTGTGGGCGGTCACCCATCCCGGCATCGACGCGCCGCTTCTGATGAAGGTTCCGCGGGTGTCCGAGGGCGAGGACCCGGCCGCCATCGTCTCCTTCGAGATGGAGCAGATGATCCTGCCGCGGCTCTCCGGCCCGCACGTGCCACACTGCTTCGGCACCGGCGATTTCGCGCGCCAGGCCTATGTCGTGATCGAGCAGCTTCCCGGCACCACGCTCTATCCGCGGCTGCCCGACCTGCCGTTGCCGTATGAGGAGGCGCGCGTGCTGGTCGCAAAGATCGCGACCGCGCTGGCCGATCTGCACCGGCAGAACGTGATCCACCACGACATCAAGCCGAGCAGCATCATGTTCCGGGCAAGCGGCGAGGCGGTGCTGATCGACTTTGGGCTGTCGCATCACGACCATCTGCCGGACTTGTTGCAGGAGGAGTTCCGGCTACCCTACGGCACCGCGCCGTATATGGCACCGGAGCGGCTGTTGGGCCTGCGCGACGATCCGCGCAGCGATCTGTTTTCGCTGGGCGTGCTGCTCTATTTCTTCACTACGGGCGAGCGTCCCTTCGGCGAGGGCGAGACACTGCGCGCAATGCGACGCCGGCTGTGGCGCGATCCGCATCCGCCGCGCAACTTGCGTCCCGATTATCCGCCCTGGCTTCAGGAAATCGTGCTTCGATGCCTGGAGATCGAGCCGGTCCGGCGCTATCCGACCGCCTCGCAGCTCGCCTTCGATCTCACCCATCCCGACAAGGTCAGGCTTACCGCGCGCTCGGAGCGACTGAAGCGCGATCCGCTCTCGGTCGCCTGGCGGCGGCGCTTCAATCAGGAGGTGACGCAGCCGCGGCCGAAATCGGATGTGGCGGCGCAGATTGCCTCGAGCCCGATCCTTGCAATCGCGCTCGACACCGCCGAGGGCGCGCCCGAATTGAACGAGGCGCTGCTCGTCACGACCGAGCGGATCCTGGCTACGCTACCCTCGGCGCGGCTCGCCTGCGTCAACGTGCTGAAGCTGAACCGTCTCGTGATCGACCGGACGCTCGACGAAGACGGATCCAACAAGCATATCGACCGGATGGTCGCGCTCAGGCATTGGGCAACGCCGCTCAAGCTCGACGAGAGCCGGCTCACGGTTCATGTGCTGGAGGCGATCGATCCGGCCGCCGCGATCCTGGAATTCGCCGAGATCAACCAGGTCGACCACGTCATCATCGGCGCGCGGCAGAGCTCGTTCAGGCGCACGCTGCTCGGCAGCGTTTCATCAAAGGTCGCCTCCGAAGCAACCTGCACCGTCACCGTGGTGCGGCCGCCGAGGATGGCCGCGGATTCAGAAGAGGTGAGGGCGGACGAAGCCGCGGGCTAGCTGCGCATGATCCGGAAAAGTGTGTAGCGGTTTTCCGGCGCGACAAACGCGGAATGCGTTTACGCGGAGATCATGCGCAGACAAAAAGGTAGTGCGCAGTTCAGAGGGCGTGGGCAGCGTGACCATCGCGCTTGCGGCGGACGGGCAGCCAGAAGTCCGGGCCGGCGTTGCTGCGGTCGGGACCGACGCCGAAGAACTGGATGATCTCGCGGCAGGGTTCACAATTGAACAGATTGCCGGAGGAGGCTGCCTTCGACATCTCGTTCAGGCAGTTGGGGCAAAGCGGTTTCATCAGGCAATTCCAAAAAAAAATCAGTGCTGACGCGGTGACCCGAACTGGTCCAGGTCCACGATCTCGGACCCGGTGTCATCGTTGGCTTCGCACGCTGTACGCTCGTAGCGACCGAAGAAATAATCGAGGTCCGGATGCGGGCGCCGCGGGATGCGGCACCTGCGCTTCGGTTGACGTTTCGCGATCGCGACCTTCACGGGCGTTCAGCCCCGGTGGCGATTGAGGTGGATGATGCGGGCGGAACGAGATGCGACCTTCACCGGGGGCGCTACATGGACGCGGCGCGCCGCAGTCACGGCATTCAAGCCGAGCCACAACGCCACGCCAATCCAGACCAGGGTCGCCGTCATGAGGTACTCCCGTCGAAAAGGGGAGCGCTCTTGTGCATTGATTTGTACGAATCAGGGAAGCTGGGATGACTACGGGGTTTAAGGCAATCTTAAGTTTGTCGCGGTGCAACACCCGTAGAAACCCGCGAGGTATTTCGTCCGCGCGGGTTCAGATCGCTTCACCGCGCGCGTTTGCGGCCGCATCGCGGATCGCGGCGATGTTGGTCTTATAGGCCTCTTGCGTGCCGCCGCGGAACACCGCAGTGCCGGCGACGAATGCGTTCGCACCGGCCGCAGCAAGGGCACCCGCGACGTCGGGCCCGACGCCGCCATCGACCTCGATGTCGATCGGCCTGCCTGCGGTCATCGCGCGGATGTCGCGGATCTTGCCGAGCGCGGAGGGAATGAAGGCCTGGCCGCCGAAGCCGGGATTGACCGACATCACCAGCACGAGATCGATCAGGTCGACGACGTATTCAATCGCGCTGATCGGCGTGCCCGGGTTGAGTGAGACCCCGGCCTTCTTGCCGAGCGCGCGGATCGCCTGGAGCGAGCGGTGCAGGTGAGGACCTGCCTCCGCATGCACGGTGATGTGGTCGCAGCCGGCCTTGGCGAAGGCCTCCAGGTAGGGATCGCAGGGCGCGATCATCAGATGCGCATCGAAGATCTTCTTGGTGTGCGGACGCATCGCCATGATGACGTCGGGGCCATACGAGATGTTCGGAACAAAATGCCCGTCCATGACGTCGAGATGCATCCAGTCGGCGCCGGCGGCATCGACCGCGCGCACCTCTTCGCCGAGCCTGGAAAAATCCGACGCCAGGATCGACGGCGCGATCACCAGGGGGCGGAGTGCGAGGGCTTGGGTCATGGGCACAGTTTCCCGAAAAGTGTTGGGCCGTGTGACGATGGGCCTCGCCTAACATGGGCGATGCGGGGGGGCAATGCAGGGGGAAGCGCTTCCTGTGGGCGGAAAATTCTGCCGTAACCGGCACGAATTGCCGGTGTTCCCTGGCGGCCCAAGGCGCGGCAAAGCCGGATTTGATTGAGGTTTTTGCGCTGGCACGACGCTTGCTGACTGGACTGGAGCATTGGCCGCGGCTTGCCGCATCGTCCGGAGTTGTCGAATGTTGTTCGCCCTTGGTGCCGTGTCGGGTGCGCTCGACGCGTTGCAGTCGTTGACGTCCTCGAAGACGTCCTCGACGCAGCAGACAGGCTCCACGCAAGGGGCGACCAACCCGTTCTCGATCGACAGCGGCAGCAGCACGACGAGTGGCGCGAGCTCGTCGGTCAACTCCGGCAACTGTCCGCAGATCTCGCCTGAGACGATGAGCGCGCTGATTGCGGCGCAAAGCCAGTCGTCGGTGAGCACGAGCAGCTCCTCCAGCTCGACCTCGTCGAGCTCCTCAACGAGCTCATCGTCGACGTCGATGAGTCCGCAGGACGCGCTGAAGGATCTGTTCTCGCAGATCGATGCTGATGGCGACGGCAGTATCACCAAATCGGAATTCGAAAACGCGCTGGGCGCGGGCGGCACCAATGTGGCGCAGGCCGACGACGTCTTCTCCAAGCTCGACACCAATGGCGACGGCAGCGTCAGCCTCGACGAGATGTCGAAGGCGCTGCAGGGTGGGCATCACGGTCACCACCATGCCGAAAGCGCCGGCAGCTCCAGCGGCTCCGGAGACGCCAGCTCCAGCGGCTCGGACGGCGGCTCCGATCCGTTGACCGGGGCGACCTCGACGTCCGTGACCAATAGCGACGGCTCGACCACGACCACCGTCACCTATGCCGACGGCTCGAAGGTCTCGATGACGACGCCGGCTGCATCGAGCTCATCGAGCTCCGGCTCCAACTCCAGCGGCTCGAACGCGGCGACCTCGTCCTACAACTGGATCGAGCAGATGATCCAGCGCGAGGCGCAGCAATTGTCGGCCACCGCGGCCTCGTCGCTGTCGGTGAGCGTCTGACGAGAGAGCGGACTGCTCCGGCCGAATTTCGGGTGTCGTGCCCCGGCTTGACCGGGGCACCCAGTACGCCGCGGCCTCTCCGTGTGCGTCATTGTCTCTGGAATACTGGACCGCCCGGTCGAGCCCGGGCGGTGACGAGTGTTGGACTAACCGAACCGATCCCTCCACGAAGGTAGCGCAGCGGCGAACGGCAACACCGTGGCGCTGTACACGCCACGCGCAATCGCGCGCGCCACGACGTTGGCTGCGACCATGCCGACCTCGGTGAGGTCGACGATCGGATCGATCGCCTTCTCGCAGGTCGCAGCGGCAAACAGCACGTCGCCGTCGGTGGGTGCATGCACCGGATAGATCGCACGGGCAAAGCCGGTCTGCCCGATCATGGCGAGGCGCTTGGCTTGCGCCTTGGTCAGCGTTGCGTCGGTGACCACGAGACCGATCGTCGTGTTCTCGCGCGCACTGGCGGCCGGCCCGCCCTTGATGCGCATCTTGAGCATGTCATCCGTGAAGCTATCCGGCAGGCCGCGTCCGCCGAACTCGCCGCCCACCTCGAACGGCGCGGCCCAGAACCAGGGGCCGTCGCCCACGGTGACGCTGCCGACTGCGTTGACGGCGGCGATTGCCGCGACCTTGATGCCGTTGCTGGTCACGGCGGACGCCGAGCCGAGCCCGCCCTTGAAATTCGCCGTGGTGGCGCCGAGGCCCGCGCCGACGTTGCCGAGCGCGAAGTCCACGCCGGCCGAGGCTGCCGCGGCGTAGCCGAGGTCGCGGTAGGGCGGGAAGCGTCCCCAGGCCTTGTCGCCGCCATTGAGAAGATCGAACAGGATCGCGCCCGGTACGATCGGGATCAGCGCCTCGCGGACCCGGAATCCGCGGCCCTGCTCGGCGAGCCAGGCCTGTACGCCGCCGCCAGTCTCGAGCCCGAAGGCGGAGCCGCCCGACAGCGCGATCGCATCGACGCGCTCGACCGTGTTGGCAAGATCGAGCAGAGCGTCCTCGCGCGTGCCGGGCCCGCCGCCGCGCACGTCGATCGCCGCCACCGCCGGCTGGTCGAAGACGATTGCGGTCGCGCCCGAGGCGAGCTTTTCGTCATGGGCGTGCCCGACGCGGACACCGGCGATGTCGGTGAGGAGGTTTTTCAAGGCGGCACTCCCGGCGCTGCAAGCGGCAGTGCCTTCAGCGATAGCGTAGGCGGAGGCTGCGCTCAACTGGCGAGCGCGATGCGGAGCATTCTGGCGAGCTCGGACTTGCGGTAGGGTTTTGCGAGCAGCAGCACGCCGGTATCGAGCCGGCCGTGATGGACGATGGCGTTTTCGGTATAGCCTGACGTGAACAGTGTCTTCAGCGCCGGGCGACGCCTCGCCGCTTCGTCGGCGAGCTGGCGGCCGTTCATGGCGCCGGGCATGATCACGTCGGTGAAGAGCAGGTCGATGTCGGCATTGCCGTCGATGAGCGTCAGCGCTTCCGCCGCATTCGCCGCTTCCAGCGCGTTGTAGCCGAGGCTCCTGATCTGGGTCACGACATATTGGCGTACCAGCGCGTCGTCCTCGACGATCAGGATCTTTTCGTCGCCGCCCTCGATCGGAACGTTCCGCATCGCCTCGAGCGGGGTCTCCTGCACGCCGGTCGAGCGCGGCAAATAGATCTTCACGCTCGTGCCGTGACCTTCCTCGCTGTAGATCTTGACGTGCCCGCCGGACTGCTTGACGAAGCCGAACACCATGCTCAGCCCAAGTCCGGTGCCCTTGCCGACCTCTTTCGTCGTGAAGAAGGGGTCGAACACCCGCTCGATCAGCTCAGCCGGAATGCCGGTGCCGGTGTCGCTCACCGCGATCATCACGTAGTTGCCGGCGATGATGTCGACGTTCATGCTCGCATAGCCCTCGTCGAGGAAGACGTTGCGGGTCTCCAGGACCAGCGTGCCGCCGTCGGGCATGGCGTCGCGCGCGTTCAAGGCGAGGTTCAGGATCGCGGTGGTGAGCTGGCTCGGATCGACCAGTGCCGGCCAGGCGTCCTCGGTCAGTTGCGGCGAGATGGTGACCTGCTCGCCGAGCGTCGGATGCAGCAGCTTGGCGGCTTCCACGACCAGCGCGTTGGGATCGACCTCGCGCGGCTGCAGCGGCTGCTTGCGGGCAAAGGCGAGGAGGTGCCTGGTCAATTGCGCGCCGCGTTCAGCCGCATCATCGATCAGCCTGGTGATCGCCGCCAGATCGGGCCGGTCGCCGACGGCGTCTGACAGGATCCCGATCGTGCCCGTGATGACCGTGAGCACATTGTTGAAATCATGGGCGACGCCGCCGGTGAGCTGGCCGATGGCGTCCATCTTCTGCGCCTGCCTGAACTGGGCCTCGGCCGCTTTCTTTTCGGTGAGGTCGCGTCCGATGAAGAAATGGCGCTTCACCGGGTCGGACCAGGTGCCCATCCAGTTCAACGTGACGTCATGCCCGTCCCTGTGGGGGTAGCGCGCCTCGAAGCTGCGCTTGGTCAGGCCGCGCCGCGCGGCGCGCATTTCCTCGCGCGTTCCCTCGAGATCATCGGGATGGATGAACTCCGTCGCGTTGTGTCCGATCATGTCCTCCGGGCTGAAACCGAGGATATCCTTCACGCTCGGGCTGACCTGAACGAAATTGCCGTAACCGTCGGTGACCAGGATCAGGTCCTGCGACGTCTCGAAGATGCGCTGGCGCTCCTCGACCTCGCGATTGAGCGCGGCCTGCGTTCGCTTCCGCTCGGTGATGTCGCGGGCGATCTTGGAGGCGCCGATGATCTTGCCGTCCGACGACCACAGCGGGAACTGGCTGAGCACGACGTCGAGCGGCTGCCCGCTCTTGTGCACGCGCACGGTTTCGTGCTGCTCGATGACCTCGCCATTTCGGGTGCGGGCGAGGATGTCCTCCAACTCCTCCCGGCGGCCCTCCGGCATGATGATGTCGATCGGTTTGCCGACGGCTTCCGTCGCGGAGAAGCCGAACAAGCGCTCGGCGGCGCGATTCCAAGCGGTGATGGTGCCATCGAGCGTCTTGGTGATGATGGCATCGTTGGAGGATTCCACAACCGAGCTGAACAGCCGCTCGCGCTCGCCGTGATGGTCGCGCTCCGAGGCCGATTGCCGTCGCAGCATGCCGAGCAAATCGATGGTCTGCGCCTGCAGGCGGACATTCTCGATCAACAGCACCGCGAGCACGAAGCTCGCGGCTAGTAGACCATAGATCCGCCCCGCGTAAAAACCGAGATCGAAGCGAGCGCCATTGAGGATTCCCGACAGGGCGATATCGAATAGCCAGGCGCACATGACAACCATGAGCCAGACGTCGATCACCGAATGCGGCCGCCGAAACCACAGCGTGACCAGGGCGGCGGAGCTCAAGGACCATACGAACGAGATCACACCGATCTGCGTTGGCGTAAAGTGGCCGTCGCGCAAAAGGTCCGGCAGCAGGTCGTGCTTGGCCGTGACGATCCAGACAAAGGCGATGACCGCCGCGGCCGGTCCCAGTATGCTGCAGAGGATCGCAGTGCGCACCGCCCCCCTTATTTTGACGCCACCGCCGGCGTCCTTCAGCCAGGCATAGGCGAGCACGAACAGCGGAAAGCCGCCGTGCCAGATCATATAGAGCCAGGCGGTGGTCTGTGGACCCGCGCCCAAAAGTCCTGTTGGCGCGAACAACTCGGGGAAGGTCAGGGCGTGGGCAATTGCTGCCGCCGCGGTGAAAAGGTAGCCGGTCGAGAGCATCAACAGCGCGCGGGTCCGCAGGACCGCAAATTGCGACAACAGGAGCACCGCAGTGACGATGTCGATGATCGCAAGCGCGGACTGGTAACTCGCGACGAAGGCCGGAACGCGCGCAAGCGGCACTCGGGCGAACGGAACAGCCAAAGCGAACAGAATCGACGAGACGCCAACGATCGCCAATGCTGCAGTGCGATCGCTCCGAGCGGCCGGCAAGGTCGATAGAAAGGTGCTTCGGTCGTTCGGTGCCAGCACGTTCACCTCTTACGGACCGCCATTGACGCTTCCAGACACTCCTTGGAGCATATCCTAGCCCGCTACCGCTCTGCGCGGTAGCGGGGTCTGGGCACGCGCTCTGATGGGAAGATACGCGACTCAACCGAAGGTTAGAGCTTACTTAATTTTTCCCAGAACGAGCAGCCGAGACCGGGTAAGCTGGTCTTTACCGACTGGGGAAATAATACCTCTACCGCTGTGGCGGGATCCCGTTCCGGGAGGCAGATTTCTTGACCGACACCATTTCGTGACGACGGGAGTTGTTCCATGCCCCGGATCCTCGTGATCGACGACCAGAAGGAGGTCCGGGCGATGGTATCCATCGTGCTCCGGGTCAATCGTTTCGAGGTCGTGGAGGCGGAGAGCGGCGCGGCCGGCCTCAAGGCATTTGGCGAAGTGGCGTTCGATGCGGCGATCGTGGACATTTTCCTGGCCGACGCCAGCGGCCTCGAGGTCATGACGGCGATCCGCGAGAGCTCCCCAAACTTCCCGATCGTCGCCGTCTCCGGCATGACGGCCCTCGACTTCATGGAGGAGGCACCGGGCCTTGCCAACGTCGTCTGCCTGCAGAAGCCGTTCCGGCCCAATGATCTCCTCCAGGCGCTCAAGACGGCGCAGTCGGGCAAGCTCCAGGCCGCGGTCTGACTGCCGGATGCGAAAACGCCCCGGCGAGCCGGGGCGTTTGGAAGGATGGCCTCAACGCCGAGGCGTTGCGAACTCTCGTTACGAGCCCTTGGCGCCGAGTTCGGCGTAGTTGCCCTTGGCGTCCCACTTGTAGACGACGTAGTCGATCTGCTTGAGGTCGCCCTTGGCGTCAATTTCGATCGGGCCGAGCACCGTATCCCACTTGCCGGCCTTGATGGTCTCCATGACCTTCTTCGGATCGGTTGTGCCGGCCTTCTTCACCGCCTGCGACCAGACCTGCAGCGCGGCGTAGGTGTAGAGGGTGTAGCCTTCCGGATCGATGCCCTTCGCCTTGAAAGCTTCGACGATCTTCTTCGCGCTCGGCTTGTTGCGCGGATCGGGTCCGAAGGTGAACAGCGTGCCTTCACCCGCCGGGCCGGTGATGGAGGCGTACTCCTTGTCGGCCAGCGCGTCGCCCGACATCAGCACCGTCTTCAGGCCCTGGTCGCGCATCTGACGCAGGATCAGACCGGCTTCCTGATGGTAGCCGCCGATATAGACGAGGTCGATGTTGTCCTTCTTCAGGCGCGAAACGATCGCGTTGAAGTCCTTGTCGCCCTTGTTATAGGATTCGTAGAGCTTCTCGGTGATGCCGGCCTTGTTGAGGGCCTTCTTCGTCTCGTCCGCAAGACCCTTGCCGTAGGTGGTCTTGTCGTTGAGGATCGCGATGTTCTTGCCCTTGAAGTTCTTGCCGATGTACTGCGCGGCGATCAGGCCCTGCTGGTCGTCGCGGCCGCAGGTGCGCGCCACGTTCCACAGCTTGCGCTCGGTGAAGAGCGGGTTGGTGGAGGCAGGCGTGATCTGGAGCACGTTGCCGTCGGCATAGGCTTCCGAAGCCGGGATCGAGGACGACGAGCAGAAATGCCCGGCGACGAACGGGATCTTGGCGCCGGCGATCTTTTCCGCCACCGAGCGGGCCTGCTTGGGATCGCAGGCGTCGTCTTCGGCGTCGAGCGCGAGCTTCTTGCCGTTAACGCCGCCGGCGGCGTTGATGTCGGCCACCGCCAGGTCGGCGCCGTTCTTCATCTGCCGGCCGAAGGCGGACTCGGTACCGGTCAACGGGCCCGCGACTGCGATGGTGATATCCTGCGCGAACGCTGCCGTCGACAGCGCTACGGACGCGCCAAATGCCAGACCGATGAGCTTCAGTGATTTCATGAGATACCTCGCGGGTGGTCGTTTGTTGGGAGTTGCCGGGTTGGTCCGGTTCAAACCGGCGCCATTCTTGAATGAATTTACGGAGAAGTCACCGGCAAAATACGGGCATTAGCAAAGATATCTAGCCGCTTTCTCGCGCAGGGCGGGCCTGGTCAGGCGTGCCGGCCACCTTCCAGATAGGCGGCGCGGATTTCGGGGCGCTGCAGCAATTCGGCGCCGCTGCCCGCGAGCGTGATCAGGCCGTTGACCATGACGTAGCCGCGATGCGCGAGCTTCAGGGCATGATTGGCGTTCTGCTCGACGATCAGCACGGTCAGGCCATCCTGCCGGTTCAGGGTGCGGATCGCGTCGAAAATCTGTCGCGCAATGAGCGGTGCGAGCCCCAGCGAGGGTTCGTCGAGCATAAGCAGGCGAGGGCGGCTCATCAAGGCGCGGCCGATCGCCAGCATCTGTTGCTCGCCGCCGGACAGGGTTCCACCGCGTTGGGCAAATCGTTCCTTCAGGCGGGGAAACAGCGCGAACACGCGCTCGAGCGTGCTCTCCCGTTCCGCCGGCGTGCTGTCGGTGACATCAGCCCCCATCTGGAGGTTCTCGGCGACACTCATCCGCGGGAAGATGCGGCGGCCTTCCGGCGACTGCGCGATGCGCAAATGCGCGATCTCGTGGGTCGGGACGGCGGTGATGTCCTTGCCCTCGTACAGGATCTGCCCGGCGCGGGCGCGCGGCTTGCCGAAGATCGTCATCATCAGCGTCGACTTGCCGGCGCCGTTGGCGCCGATCAGCGCGACGATCTCGCCGGAATTGATCTCGACGTCGACGCCCTTCAGCGCCTCGATCTTGCCGTAGGCCGCGCGCAGGCCCCGGATCGCGAGCAGGGGGGATGCCGCCGTCACGACCCGCTCTCCATGACCGCCATCGCCTCTTCCTCGTCGGCGCCGAGATAGGCGGCGATCACCTTGGGATCGTCGCGCACCTCGCGCGGCGTGCCTTGCGCGATCTTCACGCCGTGGTCCATCACCACGATGTGGTCGGAGATCTCCATCACCACCGACATGTCGTGCTCGATCAGGAGGATCGACGTTCCGAGGTCGTTGCGGATCGAAAGCAAGAGCTCGCTCAAGGCGGCGCTCTCGCGCGCGTTGAGGCCGGCAGCCGGCTCGTCGAGGCACAGGAGTGCAGGCTCGGTGCACATCGCGCGCGCGATCTCGAGGCGGCGCTGGTCGCCATAGGCGAGGTTGCCGGCCGCATCGTCGGCGCGATCCAGGAGGCTAACTCGCTTCAGCCAGTCGGTGGCGAGAGCGATCGCCTGCGCCTCCGCACTGCGGTAGTTCGGCGCACCGATCAGGCCGAGGAAGGTGAAACCGGAGGCGCGCATCAACATGTTGTGCTGCGCCACCATCAGGTTTTCCAGCACCGTCATCCCGGGAAACAGGCGGATGTTCTGGAAGGTGCGCGCGACCTTGGCCTGCTTGGCGATGCGGAAGTCGTTGAGTTGCTCGAGCGCGATTTCCTTGCCGTCATCGTGGGTGAGGCGGATGGTGCCGCCGGTCGGCTTATAGAAGCCGGTGATGCAGTTGAACACCGTCGTCTTGCCGGCGCCGTTCGGTCCGATCAGCGCCGTGATCTTGCGCCGGTCCGCCGCGAACGACAGGTCTTGCACGGCGACGATGCCGCCGAAGCGCATGGTGAGCTGATCGACGCTGAGGATACGCTCGCCGCTCATCCGTGGCCTTCCTTGACGAGGTCGGAGGAGATGGCCTGCGCCTTCTTCAGATACACGGTCGGCGCGCGATGGCCGATCAGGCCGCGCGGTCGCCAGATCATGATCAGCACCATCGCCCAGCCGAAAACCAGCATGCGGTAGATCTCAAGCCCGCGGAACAGCTCGAAGCCGCCGATCATGGCGAGAGCGGCGAGCGCCACGCCAAGCTGCGAGCCCATTCCGCCGAGCACCACGATGGCAAGCACCAGCGCGGATTCCTGGAAGGTGAAGGATTCCGGGCTGATGAAACCCTGGCGCGTTGCGAAGAAGGCGCCGGCGAAGCCGCCGAACAGCGCACCCGTCGCGAATGCCGTCAGTTTCGTGGTAGTGGTGTTGATGCCGAGCGCACGGCAGGCGACCTCGTCCTCGCGCAACGCTTCCCAGGCGCGGCCGATCGGCAGGCGCCGCAACCGGATCGTCACCCAGTTGGTGAGCAGCGCCAACGCCAGGATCAGGTAGAACAGGAAGACGATGCGGTGGGTCGGCGAATATTCGATGCCGAGCTTTGCGGCGAGCCCATCGTCGCTGTTGTCGAGCGGGATGCCGAACAGGGTGGGGCGCGGAATGCCGGTGACGCCGTTCGGGCCACCGGTCAGGCTCTGCCAATTGATGATGACGAGCCGGATGATCTCGCCGAAAGCGAGCGTGACGATCGCGAGATAGTCGCCGCGCAGTCGTAACACCGGGAAGCCGAGCATAACGCCCCACATGGCTGCGAGGATTCCGGCGAGCGGTAGGCAGATCCAGAACGACAGGCCGAAATTGGTGGCGAGCAGCGCATAGGAATAGGCCCCCACCGCATAGAAAGCGACGTAGCCGAGATCGAGCAGGCCGGCGAGCCCGACCACCACGTTGAGGCCCCAGCCCAGCATCACATAGGTGAGCACAAGGATCGCGAGGTCGAGGATGTAGCGTTGGTTGTAAAAGATCGCCGGCACGAGGAGGGTGAAGATCAGAAGCGCCGGCGCCAGGTACCGGCCAAGGATCGACATGCCGCGATGCACGGCGGGCGGCACCAGCTTCTCGGCGCCGACAGGGCCGATCCATTGCCGCAGCAACTCGATGAGGATCGATCCTCCGAATACGATGCCGACGATGGAGGCGAGTTCGCCGAACCTCGTCCAGTAGGTCAGTTGCCCATCGGGACCGGCCTCGGTGCGGATGCCGATCATCAGCGAAAACAGCACCAGCGCGACGAGGGCGCTCAGGAAAGCCTTTTTCAGGATGAAGGGGATACCCGCTGCGGTGCGGGTTGCGGATACCGTTTCTTGCGAAAGAGCTGTCACGCGGGCGACCCGTCAGACTTTTTCGACTTCGGGACGGCCGAGAAGGCCGGTCGGCATGAAGATTAGCACGATGATCAGGATCGAGAACGCGGCGACGTCCTTGTACTCGACCGAAAAATAGGCCGACCAGAAGGTCTCGATCAGGCCGATCGCAAGCCCGCCCAGCACCGCGCCCGGCAGCGAGCCGATGCCGCCGAGCACGGCCGCCGTGAACGCCTTGATGCCGGCGACGAAGCCCATGTTGAAATCGACCTGGCCATAGTAGAGCAGGTACATCAGGCCCGCCACTGCCGCGAGCGCCGCGCCGATCACGAAGGTCATGGAGATGGTGCGGTCGACATTGACGCCGAGCAGCGCCGCCATGGTCTGGTCCTGCTCGCAGGCGCGCATGTCGCGCCCAAGCCGCGTGCGCAATACGAGCCGGTTGAAGATCAACAGCAGCACGATCGTGGTGACGACCACCACGATCTGGATGTTGGAGAGCTGGATCACGAAACCGTCCGCGCTCTCGTGCAACGTGTAGCCGCCGGTGATCAACGGCGGGATCGGCTTGACCCGGGCGCCCTGCGCCACCTGCGAGTAGTTCGTCAGAACGAAGGACATGCCGATCGCCGACAGCATCGGGGCGAGGCGGAAGGAGTGGCGCAGCGGCCGGTAGGCGATGCGCTCGACGGTCCAGCCATAGAGCGCGGTGATTGCCATCGAGACCAGGAGCACGACGAGCAGGATGATCGGGACCGCGGTCAGGCCGAACGAAACCAGGATCAGGAAGGTGATCAGGGCGATGAAGCCGCCGATCATGAAGATGTCGCCATGGGCGAAATTGATCATGCCGACGATGCCGTAGACCATCGTGTAGCCGATGGCGATCAGGCCATAGATCGAACCGAGGACGAGACCGTTGATGAGCTGCTGGGTGAAATAGTCCATGGGCTGCCGTTATCTGAACTTGGTGCGGCTCAAAGGGAGCTCTTGAGAGAGAGTTCTTGGGGCCCCGGCAGCCCTTGAGCATCCCTTTTGTTGTAACAGGAGGGAACTGGCCGCCGCAACTGGGCTTGGCCTTGGCATAAAGGCTTGTACAGAGTTCATTTCGCGTCCCGGGTTCCACCTCCGGAGAGGGAACCCGGTTCCCCGGCAACCAAAATAGACACCGGCCGTTATGCTCTTCTGGCGTCCAACAAGGGAGTTTCCCGCGATGACGAAGCAGCAAAATCAGAATCCGGGCCAGCAGAATCAGAAGCCCGGCCAGCGCCCCGATCAGCAGCAGCAGGGTGGTGGCCAGAAACCCGGACAGCAGCAACAGGATCCGATGCGCCAGGGCGACAAGCCGGGCCAGCATGGTCAGGACCAGCGTTGATCCCGAAGCACCTTGGAGTTGTGCAAGCGCCTTGGAGTTGCAAGCACTTTGGAGTTGTAAGAGTCCCGCCGAAAGGCGGGACTTTTTCCATTTGCCCGGCTGAGGCTTGTCCACGGCAGTTAAGGTAAACAAAGGGTTTAAATTGCCGCCTCAAGTCGAGGGGAGTTAGCTGCCGCAAAAGGCCCCGACCGGCTCGGGCCCAACGGAAATCATGCGGGAAGCGGCAATGCTGAAGAACTGGCGGATCAGCTCAATCAATGGCGTGGTGTTGGCCGCCTATTTCATCCCGGCCTGGACGTTGATTGCCTTTAATATCATGGTCGCCCCCGTGCACGGCCTCTACGAGCGGCCGAGCGTCGCGGTGGCGCTGTTCATCAGCGACCAGCTTCAGATGTCGGGCATGAGCACGGTCCGCGCGGCGTGGCTGCTGGCGCTCGGCCGCCTCACCGTGGTGGCCTTCTTTGCCATTTTCCTGGCGCTGCTCTCGCTCCCCAGGGTCCGCAAGGCCGGCGGCTCCGACGAGGCGCTCGCCATTGCACTTGTCATCGGCAGCCTGATGTCGTTTGCGAGCATGGTGATGGCCTCGAAGGTCGGCGAGGTGGCTGCCCTCAGGCTGCACGCGACCGAGCTCTTGCTGCTGCTCGGCGCGACAATCGTGCTGGTGATCGAGCGGCCGGCCCAGCCGCGCGTCGAATCGACAGCGTCGCTAGGGCTTGAGCAGGCCGAGCTCCTGCACAATCGCTGAGGCTTCCTTGACCGCGTGGTTGGCCGCCGGCACGCCGCAATAGATCGCCTGCTGCAGAAGGATTTCCTTGATATCGTCGGGGGTGAAGCCGCCCTCGGCGAGCGCTGCGCGCACGTGCAGGCGAAATTCGTCCCATTGCCCGAGCGCGACCATGGTGCCGATGACGAGCACGCGACGGGTCCGCTCGTCGAAATGCGGCCGCGTCCAGATCTCGCCCCAGGCGTAGCTGGTGATCAGGTCCTGGAAATCGGTGTTGAACGCATTGCGGTTGGCGATCGACTTGTCGACCCAGGCGTTGCCGAGGACCTTGCGGCGCACCTTCATGCCGGCATCGCGGCGCTTCTCGTCGTCCATGGACTTCTCCTCTTGGGCGGTTCTTCACCTCGCCCCATCGGGGAGAGGTCGATTTGCGCAGCAAATCGGGTGAGGGCGCTCAGGTGCTCATGAGGGACCATAACCCCTCACCCGGCGCTTTGCGCCGACCTCTCCCGATGGGAGAGGTGTTCGAACGTGCGGCACTATCGTTGCGTCAAGAAGCCGACCACCGCGTCAGTGAAGGCGTGCGGCTGCTCGACATTTGAGATGTGGGCGGCATCGATGATGGTCATGCTGGCGCCGGGAATTTGGCTGCGGATCAATTCGCCCGCCGAAATTGGGGTTGCCATGTCGTGGCGGCCGGCGATCACCAGCGTCGGGCTCTTGATCTTCGGCAGCAGCGCGCGCTGGTCGAGCGTTGACAGCGCCTCGCAGCAGGCGAGATAGCCTTCGACCGGGGAGGCCACCAGCATCGCCTTCATCTTCGCGGAAATCTGCGGCTCGCGCTCGCGGAAGTCGGCCGTCAGCCAGCCGGCGATCACGGTATCGGCGACAGCGGCGATGCCGCCTTCCTTGACCGCCTTGATGCGGTTCAGCCAGTTGGTCGGATCGGGGTAGTAGCAGCTCGTGTTGGCGAGGATGATCTTGCCAAACCGCTCCGGCGCGTGGGCGCCCAGCCATTGCCCGACCATGCCGCCCATCGACAGGCCGCACCAATGCACCTTCTCGATGTTGAGGTCGTCGAGGATCGCCAGCACGTCGCGGCCGAAGCGCTCCATCGAATAGGGACCGGGGGCCACGGTGGACTTGCCATGGCCGCGGCGGTCGTAGCGGATGACGCGGAACACCTGCGTCAGCGCCTTCATCTGCGGCTCCCACATCTGCAGCGTGCAGCCGAGCGAGTTGGAGAGCATCAGGGTTGGCCCGCCGTCGCGGCCCTCGACGGAGACGTTGAGCAGGCACCCGTCGGCATCGATCATGGGCATATGGCGGGGTCTCCGTTTTGGAGCATGATCCGGAAAAGTGTGCAGCGGTTTTCCGAAAGGATCATGCTCAAACCATTAATCTTGGTCGAGGCTGTCGAGCAGCCGGTCGATCAGGGCCTGGGAAGCGCCTTGATAGGCCATCGGCTCGAACAATGCCGCAATTTTCTCCGGCGCAAGATGCGCGGTGACGTTCGAATCAGCCGTGAGCACGTCGCGCAAATGCTTCTTCTCGGCGACCGCCTTCTTGCTGGCGGACTCGATCAGGTGATGCGCCTCGCTCTTGCCGATTGTTTCGGCGAGCGCGAAGGTGACGGCTTCCGCCATGATCAGGCCATGCGTCGCGTCGAGATTGGCGCGCATGCGCGCGACGTCGACGTCGAGTCCTTCGGCGATATCGACGATGGCAGCAAGCGCGCCGGAAGCGACCAGCATCAACTGCGGCAGCGTCGGCCATTCCGCGTGCCACGGGCCGGCGCTGCGCTCGTGATCCTGGACCTGGGCCGCGAAGATCGCCGCGGCCAATTGCGGCGCCATCGTAGCAGCCCCAAGCGCGCTTGCCGCTGCGACCGGATTGCGCTTGTGCGGCATGGTCGAGGAGCCGCCGCGGCCTTCGCCGGCGGGCTCAAAAGCTTCGGCGACGTCGGTCTGCATCATCAGCGAGACGTCGCGGGCGATCTTGCCGCAACTGCCGGCAAGAATCGCAAGGCTTGATGCCGCCTCGGCGATTCGGTCGCGATGGGTATGCCAGGGCGCTTCGGGCAATTGCAGGTTCAACTCCTGCGCAAGCCGCTCGGCGACGACAAGCCCCTTGTCGCCAAGCGCTGCGAGCGTGCCGGCGGCGCCGCCGAATTGCAGCGCGAGGCCTTCGCGGCGGAGCCGCCGCAGCCGGCAGCGTGCGCGGGCAAGGCTTGCGGCATATTCGGCAGCCTTCAATCCGAACGGCTTCGGCAGCGCGTGCTGGAGCCAGGTGCGCGCGACCATGGCGGTGTTGCGGTGGGCGCGCGCCAGTGCAGCGAGCCCTTTGATGGCGCGGCTGAGGTCGGCGTCCAGCGCGTCGATCCCGGCGCGAAGCATCAGCATGGTCGCAGTGTCGATGACGTCCTGGCTGGTCGCGCCCCAGTGCACGTAGCGCGCCGCCTCAGCATCGGCCCTGGCGACGCCGGCGGTCAGCGCCTTGACGAGGGGGATCGCCAGATTGCCCGACCTGGTCGCGGCTTCGGCGAGCGCGGCAAGGTCGTACGCGGCCGCCTTGCAGGCGGCTTCGATCGGGCCGACCGCGCTTGCGGGAATCACGCCGGTGGCAGCTTCAGCCCGGGCCAGCGCTGCCTCAAATTCGAGCATGTTTTGCAGATAAGCCCGATCATCGCAGATCGCGCGCATGGCGGCGCTCGACAGCATCGGCGCAAGCAGGGGGGAGAGGGATGTGCTCATGTTGTGCGGGACCTAACCACCATGGGCCGCGTCTGCCAATCCCCAACCGTTCACGCAAGCTTTTTGCAGTTGCGAATATGCATTGCATGTGATCGTCGGTCGCCCTTTCCTTTGCGGCGGCCCTGCGTTACTTGAGCAGCGTTACGTCAGTGATCACGGGAGGCAGCCTATGGCCATGACAATGAACGGCGAAGTTCAGCTTGCGGCGTCGCGCGAATCCGTATGGACCAAGCTCAACGATCCCGAGGTGCTGAAGGCCTGCATCCCCGGCTGCGAGGAACTGGAGAAGACCGAAGACGGCGGTTTTCGCGCGGTCGCCAAGATGAAGGTCGGCCCGGTGTCGGCGCGCTTCAAGGGCAAGGTCATGCTCAGCGATCTCGACCCGCCGAACGGCTACAAGATAACAGGCGAAGGCGAGGGCGGTGTGGCCGGCTTTGCCAAGGGCGGCGCGGCGGTGAAGCTGTCTGAGAAGGATGGCGGCACGCTGCTCTCCTATGATGTCGAGGCGCAGATCGGCGGCAAGTTGGCGCAGCTCGGCCAGCGCCTGATCAACGGCGCTGCCAAAAAGCTGGCCGACGAATTTTTTGCGAATTTCGCCAAGGCGGTACAGGGTTAGCTCTGCGCCTAAAGGCATAACTGCCTGCATTTCGGGCGATGTTGCCCGAAGGTGCAATGGCCCATATGATGGGTTGGAATAACTATAAGAACCGCTTCGCCTGACAGGGCGGGGTGCTGACCAGAGAGTCCTGATGGCCAAAATCTCCCTTATCGTGAATGGCAATCCCGTCAATGCCAATGTCGACCCCCGCACCCTGCTGGTGCAGTTCCTGCGCGAGCATCTGCGGTTGACCGGGACCCATGTCGGCTGCGACACCTCGCAGTGCGGCGCCTGCGTCGTGCATCTCGACGGCAAGGCCGTGAAATCCTGCACCACGCTCGCGGTGATGGCCGACGGCCACGAGGTCAAGACCATCGAGGGGCTGGCCGCCGACGGCGCGCCGCTGCATCCGATGCAGGAGGCCTTCCGCGAGCATCACGGCTTGCAGTGCGGCTTCTGTACGCCCGGCATGATCATGACCGCGATCGACATCGTGCATCGCAAGGGCCACGAGCTCGACGACCACACGATTCGCGAAGAGCTCGAAGGGAATCTCTGCCGCTGCACCGGCTACCAGAACATCGTCGCCTCGATCGCCGCCGGCGCGAAGGCGATGGCGAAATCCGATCTCGCGTAAACCGACATTCGCGCGCATCTCGCGATCAGGAAGTCCATTATGTACGAATTCAAGTATCATCGCCCTGGGACCGTGCGGCAGGCGGCCAATCTCCTGGTGAAGAACGAGGACGCCAAGGTGATCGCCGGCGGCCATACGCTGATCCCCGTGATGAAGCAGCGCCTCGCAAGCCCGCCGCATCTCGTCGATCTCTCGCATATCGAAGGTCTCGACACGATCGAGATGAAGGGCCGTTCGCTGGTGATCGGCGCCACGGCGAAGCACGCCGATGTCGCGACGTCGGCCATCGTGGGTGAAGCGATCCCGGCGCTCGCGAGCCTTGCCGGCGGAATCGGCGATCCGGCGGTCCGTCACAAGGGCACGATCGGCGGCTCGCTCGCCAACAACGACCCGACCGCGGACTATCCGGCGGCGGTGCTGGCGCTCGGCGCCACCATCGTCACCAACAAGCGCCGTCTGAAGGCGGAAGAGTATTTCCAGGGCCTGTTCACGACCGCGCTCGAGGCGGATGAGATCATCACGAAGGTGATGTTCCCGCTGCCGAAGAAGGCGGCCTACGTCAAATTCCGCAACCAGGCCTCGCGCTATGCGCTGGTTGGCGTGTTCGTGGCGCGGCGTCCGTCGGATGTGCGCGTCGCCATCACCGGCGCCGGCTCGGACGGCGTGTTCCGCGTCACTGCGTTCGAGGAAGCCTTGAAGAAGCGCTTCTCCTCGAAGGTGTTCGACGGCATCGACGTGCCGGCCGAAGGCCTCAACAGCGATATCCACGGCAGCGCGGAGTATCGTGCGCACCTGATCGGGGTGCTGACGCGGCGCGCCGTCGACGCTGCCAACGCCAAAGAGTAGCGCACGATCCGGAAAAGTGTGCAGCGGTTTTCCGACAAGATCATGCGCAAATAAAAGTTGCCCGGACCGGGCGTAGCGAGACTGGCTCTTTCATGACTGCAGCGGCACTGCCGGCATCGGTCGATGCGATGCTCGAACTCCTCACTTCGCGCGGCTATCTTGCGGAGCGGTCGCTGGCGACGGTGACGTATCTGTCGCTGCGCATGGGGCGCCCGCTGTTTCTGGAAGGCGAGGCTGGCGTCGGCAAGACCGAGATCGCAAAAGTGCTGTCGACCGCGCTGGGACGGAAGCTGATCCGCCTGCAATGCTATGAGGGCCTCGACGTCTCTTCCGCGGTCTATGAGTGGAACAGCGCCGCACAGATGATCGCGATCCGGATGGCGGAGGCCGCCGGCGACACCGATCGCGAGCAGCTCTCGTCCGACATCTTCGCCGATCGTTATCTGATCAAGCGGCCGCTGCTCCAGGCGCTGGAGCCGGACGTTGCCGGCCCGCCGGTGCTGCTGATCGACGAGCTCGATCGCGCCGATGAGGCGTTCGAGGCGTATCTGCTCGAAATCCTCAGTGACTTCCAGGTGACCATCCCCGAATTCGGCACCGTGAAGGCGCCGCATCCGCCGATCGTCATCATTACCTCCAACCGCACCCGTGAGATCCACGACGCGCTGAAGCGGCGCTGTCTCTATCACTGGGTTGACTATCCCTCCGCCGAGCGCGAGCTCGCGATCATCAAGACGCGCGTGCCTGGCATCTCGGCAAAGCTGTCGCAGCAGGTGGTGCGTTTCGTGCAGGCGCTGCGCAACCAGGATTTCTACAAGTCCCCGGGCGTCGCCGAGACCATCGATTGGGCGACGGCACTCTCCGAACTCGACGCCCGCTCGCTGACGGCGCAGGTCGTCGGCGACACGCTGGGCGCGCTGCTCAAGTATCAGGACGACATCGTCCGCATGCAGGGCGATGCCTTGCAAAAGGTGCTGAAGGACGCGACGAGCGAGTCGTAAGGTTTCGTCATTCGGGGCGCGGCAAAGCGCGAAACCGGAATCTCGCGCTGCAACCTCTGGATTTCGGGTTCACGCTTCGCGTGCCCCGGAATGACGGAGGAGGGGATAGACCATGGCCATCAATCACCTTGCGCCTGACAAGACCGAGCAGTTCGCCGACAACATCGTCGGTTTCGCCCGCGCGCTTCGTGCTGCCGGTCTTCCCGTCGGCCCCGGCGCGGTGATCGATGCCGTCAACGCGCTCCAGGTGATCGACATCGGCAGCCGCGCCGACGTCTTCACCACGCTAGAGGCGATCTTCGTCAAGCGCCACGAGCATGCGCTGATCTTCAGGCAGGCCTTCAATCTGTTCTTCAGGCCTTCCGAAGAGTGGAAGCACATGCTGGATTCGGTGCCGCTGCCTGATCATGCCAAGAAGAAGCCGCCGCCGGCCTCCCGCCGCGTCCAGGAGGCGCTGTCGCAGCCGCAGATGACGGAGACGCCGCAGCACCAGGAGCAGGATCTGCGCCTGTCGGTCTCCGACAAGGAAATCCTTCAGAAGAAAGACTTCGCGCAGATGAGCGCGGCGGAGATCAGCGAAGCGCTGCGCGCAATCGAGAAGATGAAGCTGCCGCAGGCCGAGCTCCTGACGCGCCGGCATCGGCCCGATCGGCGCGGGTTGCGCCTCGACCTGCGCCGAACCTTACGGGCCTCGCTGCACACCGGCGGCGACATCATCGACATCCACCGCCTCGGGCGGATCGAGAAGCCGGCGCCGATCGTGGCGCTCTTGGATATCTCGGGCTCGATGAGCGAATACACCCGCCTGTTCCTGCATTTCCTCCATGCCATCACCGACGCGCGCAAGCGCGTCTCCGTCTTCCTGTTCGGCACCCGCCTCACCAACGTCACCCGTGCGCTCCGCCAGCGCGATCCGGACGAGGCGCTGGCAAGCTGCTCGGCGGCGGTGGAGGACTGGGCCGGCGGCACGCGGATTGCGACCTCGCTGCACAACTTCAACAAATTGTGGGCGCGGCGCGTGCTGAGCCAGGGCGCCATCGTGCTCCTGATCTCCGACGGGCTGGAGCGCGAGGCGGACTCCAAGCTCGCCTTCGAGATGGACCGGCTGCACCGCTCCTGCCGCCGGCTGATCTGGCTGAACCCGCTGCTCAGGTTTGGCGGCTTCGAGGCCAAGGCCCAGGGCATCAAAATGATGCTGCCCCACGTTGACGAATTCCGCCCGGTGCATAATTTGAGTTCGATCCAGGAGCTGATCAAGACGCTCTCCCAGCCGCTGCCGCCGCATCACCGCAGCCTGATCCGTTCCGCAGCTTGAGAGGTAGGCCATGCTCGATCGCGACGAGGATATCCTGAAGGCGGCGGAGGACTGGCAGAAGGCCGGCCATGGCGTAGCGCTTGCAACGGTGGTCGAGACCTGGGGCTCGGCACCGCGGCCGGCGGGCTCGAGCCTCGTGATCAACGACGACGGCACGTTTTTGGGCTCGGTGTCCGGCGGCTGCGTCGAAGGCGCCGTGGTCACCGAGGCCATGGACGTGATCGAGACGGGCAAGCCGAAAATGCTGGAGTTCGGCGTGGCCGACGAGACCGCCTGGAACGTCGGGTTGTCCTGCGGCGGTACCATCCGTGTCTTCGTCGAGAAGGTTGGCTAGCCGTGAAGCTCGAAACCCTGCACGAACTCAATGCCGAGCGCGCCGCGCGGCGGCCGGTCATCCTTGTCACCGACACCGAGAGCGGCGAGCAGCGGCTGGTGAAGGCCAAGGACTTTGCCAAGGATCCCCTGCGTGTCGAGCTGGAGAAGCAGCTCCGCACGGGTAAGAGCGGCAATGTCGAGGCCGGCGACAAGAAGCTGTTTCTCAACGTCTATGCGCCGACCGCGAAGATGGTGATCGTCGGGGCCGTCCATATCAGCCAGGCGCTGGCGCCGATGGCGCGCTCGCTCGGCTATGACGTCACGGTCGTCGATCCCCGCACGGCCTTTGCGAGCGCCGAGCGATTCCCGGACGTGCCGCTGATCGCGGAATGGCCCGACGTCGCGCTGCCGCCGCTCAACATCGACCACTACACCGCCTTCGTGGCGCTGACCCACGATCCCAAGATCGACGATCCCGCGCTGCTGCATGCCTTCGAGCGCGACTGCTTCTATATCGGCGCGCTCGGCTCGCGGAAGACGCATGCCAAGCGCGGCGACCGGTTGCGGGCGCAGGGTGCGAAGGATAGCGACATCGCGCGCATCCATGCGCCGATCGGCCTTGCGATCGGTGCGGTCTCGCCGTCCGAGATCGCTGTGTCGATCATGGCCGAGATCACGGCGCAACTCCGCCTGCCTCCGAAAGAAAAAGAAGTAGCGGCATGAAATTCGGCCCGGCGAGTCCGAAGGATGCGATTGGAGGGGTGACGGTCCACACCCTGCGCCAGGGTCCGCTGGTGCTGAAGAAGGGCACGACGATCGGCCCTGGCGAGGTCGAGGCGCTGACACGCGCCGGCATCAAGGACATCGTCGTGGTACGCATGGAGCAGGGCGACGTCTCCGAGGACGTCGCGGCCGCCAGCATTGCCGATGCTGTTGGCGGCGAGGGCATCCATGTCGAGCGCGCTTTCACCGGCCGCGCCAATCTGTTCGCGGCGCGCCCCGGCGTGCTGGTGATCGACCGCGCGGCGGTCGATCGTATCAACAATGTCGATGAAGCCATTACCTTTGCGACGCTCTCCGCCTTCAAGCCGGTGGTCGAGGGCGAGATGGTTGGCACCGTGAAGATCATCCCGTTCGGCGTCGAGGGCGGTTTGCGTGATGCCGCGGTGAAGGCCGCTGGCCGCGACGTGCTGCGCGTTGCGCCTTACGTGATCAAGCGTGTCGGCGTGGTCTCGACGCTGCTGCCGGGCCTGTCCTCCAAGGTCGTCGACAAGACGCTGCGCGTCACTGCCGAGCGGCTGGATCCAGCGGGGGCTAACATCATCGCCGAGCGGCGGGTGCCGCATGAGGAGACGGCGCTATCGGCGGCGATCAAGGAGCTGCTCGGACTTGGCGCCGAGCTCGTCATCGTGTTCGGCGCCTCCGCGATCGCCGATCGCCGCGACGTGATCCCGGCGGCTATCACCGAGATCGGCGGCGCGATCGAGCATTTCGGCATGCCGGTCGATCCCGGCAATCTGCTGCTGATCGGCCGCGCCGGCCAGGTGCCCGTGCTGGGCGCGCCGGGCTGTGCGCGCTCGCCGGTGGAAAACGGCTTTGACTGGGTGCTAATGCGGCTCCTCGCCGGCATCAAGGTGACGCGCGCCGAGCTGATGGGTATGGGTGTCGGCGGCCTGTTGATGGAGATCGTCACGCGGCCGCAGCCGCGCGCAAAACCCGAGACCGAAGGCAACAGCCACGTCGCTGCGATCGTGCTCGCCGCCGGGCGGTCGACCCGGATGGGCGGGCCAAACAAGCTGCTCGCCGAGCTCGAGGGCAAGAAGCTGGTGCGGATCGCGACCGAGCAGGTGCTGGCCTCAAAGGCGTCCGAGGTGATCGTCGTCACCGGCCATCAGGCCGAGCTGGTCGAGCAGGCGCTTAGGGGCTTGAAGGTGAAGTTCGTTCGCAATCCGGATTTTGCCGGCGGCATCGCAAGTTCGGTCAAGGCCGGTATCGCGGCCGTGCCGGAGACCTGCGATGGCGCGCTGGTCTGCCTTGGCGATATGCCGCTGATCGATGCCGGGCTGGTCGACCGCCTGATCGACAGTTTTGCACCCGACCGCGGCAATCTGATTGCCGTGCCCGTCAGCGAGGGCCGCCGCGGCAATCCTGTGCTGTGGTCGCGCCGCTTCTTCAGCGAATTGATGACGCTCGACGGCGACATCGGCGCGCGCCATCTGATCGCCAAGCATGCGGAAGTCGTGGCCGAAGTCCCCGTCGATGGCGAGAGCGCCTTCCTCGACATCGATACGCCGCAAGCGCTGGAAGCCGCGAGACGCGGATAGAGATGCCGTAGGGTGGGCAAAGCGAAGCGTGCCCACCACTTCTCCCGCCAATCGACGAAAGATGGTGGGCACGGCGCAAGAGCGCCTTTGCCTACCCTACAAATCGGGTCTGCTTGCCGCCTCCCAATCTCCCGATTTCAACCACTCGTTCACCATCTGGAAACGACCGGCCGATAAGGTCTCCTCCGCCTGCCTCGGGGGAGGGGAATTTCCATGGCTTCGAACGTCGTCGCGCGCCGTTGCGCGATGTTTTTCTTTGGGCTGAGCGTTGCTGTGGCAGGAGCCCGCTACGTCACGGATGCACACGCCGCCGGCGCCTTCGCGGTCGGCAAGTGCGGCGCCTATGGTCATGCCTATGACTTCCCCGGCGAAGCTGCGGCGCGCGCCGCCGCACAAAAGCAGTGCAAGGGCGAGTGCACGACCGTGACCATGAAGCGCGCCTGCGCCGCGATGTCAGTCGATCTCGCCAATCCCTGCGGCGCTTATGGCTACGCCGTGAAGCCGAAGATCTCGACGACGCTCAACGCCGCCACGCGCGAATGCTACAAATATGGCGGCAAGGAATGCGTCATCCGTGCCTGGGCCTGCGACGCGAAGGGTTGAAGCCCCGCACGCGGTCGTTGGTGATGGCTCGGCCGATCAGGCCTCTGTCTCGATCGACCAGGGGACCTTCGCTTTTACGAAATCCGACCACGCCTTCCTGAGACGCGGTTCGGTACCGACCATCGCGTGTGCCTGCCAGCCGGCGATCGCGGCTGCCGCAGTGCTGCCGTTTGCGGACTCCGTGCCGATATCCGCGAGCAGCGAAGCCGTTGTCGCCATGTCGTTATAGATGCCGAGCTCGTGCTGCAAATCGGCCAGTCTGTCCGAGAAGCGTTTTGCAGACTTGCGCTGCCCATAGAGCGGCAACAGGAAATCAGCGACATAGCGCAGCTTCTTCACGGCGAGCCTCACGCAGTGCAGCTCATCAGGGGTGAGCGACTTGAAGCGGCGGCCGCGCTTGAGCACCTTCGCATGCTGGGCCGACAGAATACGCCGTGCGAAATTCATGGCGGGCTCGGCCAGTTGGCCCAAACGTTCCGCAGCGACCTCGCTGCGCCAGCCGCGCGTTTCGATCCAGCCACCAAGCCCGATCACGAACGACGCAGCCCGGCGGTCGCCCAGCACCAGGCGCGCCTTGTCGTAGGAGGACGTCCGGCGTTGTTCTACGGCTTGATCCAGTGCGTCGAAGCCGGCGATCGAGGGGCAGCCTTGCGCGACGGTGCGCAGCGTGTCGTTCTGGAAGACGTCCCACTCGCGCGCGGCGGAGAGATTTTGTCCCAGCCACCTGGCCTCTGCGCGCAGCAGGTCGAGCTTGCTCTCCGATAGGACCGATTGCATCAGGTGCATGGCGGATCGCAGGCGGCGCAGGGCGACGCGAAGCTGATGAATCCCTTCGGGATCGCGGCCGTCCTCGGCGGCGGGAAGCGACTGGAGAAGATGAAGGAGACAGGCGCGCAGGATCGCGGCAAAGGTCTCATCGAGGGAGGCCGATGGATCGAGGCGCAGCTTGCGCGGCCTTCTTGCCGCCGGCGGGGTGTCGGCGGCAAGGTCAAATCCGCGCGCCGATTTGCTGCGGATGGATGGTTTCACCGGTCCATGCTCGGCGAGCCGCAGCGCAAGCTCGTAGACTGCGGACACGCTACCGGACTTGAGCTCGAGCTCGATCTCGCTGACCGGCATCGATCGATCGCCGGATTTCAGGAAGCCCTGGTCGAAAGCGACCTCGACGGTGCCGGATGGCAAGTCAACGATGCGCTGATGCCGGTGGATGTCGGTGGTGAAGACCGCCTCGAGCGGACGACGATCGAGATCCGTGCGCAGCTTCTCCGGGATGAACGGCAGCGCCAGCGCGACATCGGCAGCAGCGGAGGGTACGCTTGCCTCCCATTCGCCACGCCTGAGCGGATCGTTCTCGGAGTCGGCCTTCACGGTCTGTGTGAACCGAGCGCCGCTCTGGCGCACCCTGAAGCTCAATCCATGACGACGAAGCGCACGCTTGGGCGTGTCGTAGTAGATGGCCTTGAGGTGCTTTCGTGTGCCCTTGTTGCGCGCGTTCGCCGTGATGATCGGTGCATTGTTGAAATCCGCCAGGCGATCAGCGTCCACAAGCAGCTTGAGTTCGAGTTCGGCGGCGCGTGGAGCAACGTCACCGGACGGGGAGACATCCTGTGCAGGCGTCTCACCACCAGACGGCCTGGCGTCAGCGCCAAGGCCTTCGGCGTCCGAGACGTCGCCGTGCGCGAGCGCATCGTCAATGCGAGGCTCTTGTTCCGTGCGGGACGCGACAGAGTTCTTGGTTTTCTTCCTGTCTTCTGTGCTTCTCGTCCTGTCCTCCGGGACGTGATGGCCGTTGGACCGAGGTACATTACGCACGGTTTCGAAGGCCGGCTTCATGGCGCCAGATTCGGACATAGGATTTGTGTGACAGTTTGATGACAGTGCCGTGATGTATAGCCGACTCGACTCGCGTGGGGAAGCGGTCCCCGGTTGCATCGAGTTTGAAATTTTCCCGCTGTGAACAAATAGGTCAACCGGAGTTACATTCATCCTCAGATAGCACTCACTCGAGGAATTTTATTTCTCGATGCGTGGCAAGCGTGGGGAAAATCATGCAATTCGACACCAAGATCGCCGTCGTGATCCGCACCGATCTCCAAGCGTGGCAGAAGCTCAACGTGGCCTCGTTCCTCACCAGTGGAATCGCCGCCAACTTTCCCGAATGCATAGGCGAGCCTTACGAGGACGCGTCCGGGACCAAGTATCTTTCCTTGATCGGTCAACCGATCCTGATCTACGGCGCCGATGGTCCTGCACTGTCCCGCGCGCTCGATCGCGCGCTGACGCGCAATGTCACGCCCGCGGTCTATACGGAGGACATGTTCTCGACCACGCATGATGCTGCCAATCGCGAGGCGGTGAGGGCGGTCAGCCGCGCCGATCTCAATCTCGTTGGCATCGCGATGCGCGCCGAGCGCAAGGTGATCGATAAAATTTGCGATGGTTTGAAGTTCCATCACTGACATGTTCGCTCGCGCGTAAACCACTGTCACCGGATGTGTCTTCGCATCGTGTGCGCAAACATTGTGCTGTTTGACGTCAATCAAGGGCGCGCCGCTCGCGGCCATTAGTCTGCTTCCCGCAAATGCAATGGACTTTGCACAAATGCAAAGGACTTTGCACGAATGCAAAGGAGCAGACCGATGCCGACCATGAAAGCTGCCGTCGTCACCAGCTTTGGCAAGCCGCTCGAGATCAGGGATGTGCCGCTGCCGCAGCCTGGTCCTGGCGAGGTCCTGGTCAAGGTGAAGGCTTGCGGGGTCTGCCACACTGATCTGCACGCAGCGTCCGGCGATTGGCCGGTTAAACCGGTTCCGCCCTTCATTCCCGGTCACGAGGTCGCCGGCACCGTCGCTGCGTTGGGACCCGGCGTCACCAACCTCAGGATGGGCGACGCTGTCGGCGTCGCGTGGCTGCACGATTCGTGCATGGCTTGCGAATATTGCGAGACCGGCTGGGAGACGCTGTGCGAGCATCAGCACAACACCGGCTACAGCGTGAATGGTGGCTTTGCCGAATACGTCATCGCCGCTGCCGCGTTCGCGGCGAAGCTGCCGGCCAATATCGATTTCGCCGGCGTCGCGCCGATCCTCTGCGCCGGCGTCACGACCTACAAGGGATTGAAGGAGACCGAGGCACGGCCCGGCGAGTGGGTAGTGATCTCAGGCGTCGGCGGTCTCGGCCACGTCGCGATCCAATATGCCAAGGCGATGGGGCTCAAGGTCGCCGCCATCGACATCGCCGAGGACAAGCTGGCGCTGGCGCGTACGACCGGCGCCGATCTCGCAGTCAACGCGCTGAATGCTGATGCCGTCGACAAGGTGCTGGCCGCGACCGGGGGAGGGGCGCATGGCGTGCTGGTGACCGCCGTCTCGACGGCTGCCTTCGCGCAGGCGCTGAAGATGGCGCGCCGGAAGGGCACCGTCAGTCTCGTCGGTCTGCCGCCCGGCGAATTCCCGACCCCGATCTTCGATGTCGTGCTGAAGCGCATCACCGTGCGCGGCTCAATCGTCGGCACGCGCAGGGATCTCGATGAGGCCATCGCTTTTGCGGCCGACGGGAAGGTGCATGCCGAGGTCACCAAGGTGCCGCTCGCCGAGATCAACACGGTGTTCGAAAAGATGAAGGCCGGCAAGATCGACGGCCGCATGGTGCTCGATTTTGCCTAGATTAATTTAGCGCCGGCGCCTCACGCCGGCGGCATGGTCTCGAACTTGGGCAGGCTCGGATCGAGGCGATCCCAGTCATGACCGCGCGCCGCGTAAGTAATCACCTGCGGCTTGTAGCGGGCCGGCTCGTCGAGGCTCGCGGCGCGGACGGTGAAGATGTCGGGCTGTGCTGCGAAGGTCATGTAGACCGGCAAGCCGCACACGGAGCAGAAGGCGCGCGTCTTCACGTTGCCGCTATCGCCGACCATGTCCCATTGCTTGGCCTCGCCCGTCAACGTGACGCCGGGGCGCGCGAAGGTGAGGTACGAGCCGTGGCCGGTGCCGCTTTCACGTTGACAGTCCCGGCACTGGCAGTGGTTGGCGAAGAGGGGCTCACTGGCAATCGAATAGCGGATCGCGCCGCAGGCGCAGCCGCCGGTATAGGGCTTGTTCATCGCGGGATCTCCCACTTACTGTTCGCCGCTGATCTCGTCGAGCTGCCGGACGACCTTCTTCCAGCCGCCGCTCATGACCGTGTAGGCGGAGTCGTTTCTGGGCATGACGAAGCCCGCATGAACCAGACGGATCCGCGTTCCGGCTTCGACCGGGGTGAGGGACCAGGTCACGATCGTGTCGAGCGGCGCGCCGTAGCCGGTGTTGCGCTCGTCGCCGCCCTTCCAGGCATAGACGAGACGCTGGTTCGGGATGACCTCCAGAACCCGGCAATGAATCACTCCATCCCAGGCGCCTCCCGGCGTGGTTTGGAAGGTGAAGGTGTTGCCTTCGATCGCCTCGAAGCCGGTCGGCGGCATCAGCCAGCGCGCGATCAACTGCGCGCTGGTCAGCGCCTTCCAGACTGTCGCGGGTGTGTGAGGGAAGACCTCTTCAATGGCGATGTCCCGGATATTCGCTTGGGTCTCGGCTTTCAACTCGGCTGCACTCACGGATCGATCTCCTTCAAGAGGTCACGCAGGTCCTGGAAGCGCTCGCGCCAGAAGACGCCGTAATGATCCATCCACTCAACCAGAGGCTCGAGTCCCTGCGGCGCGGCGCGGTAGTAGACGTTGCGCCCCTCGGCGCGTTCGGCGACGAGGCCCGCCTGTTTCAGCGACTTCAGGTGTTGCGAGATCGCGCCCTGGGTTACGCCGCTGCCGCGCGTCAGCTCCGCGACGCTGATCTCCTTGCTCTGGAAAACACGCTCGAACACGGCGCGGCGGGTTGGATCGGCGAGAGCGCGCATGACGGTGGTGACTGAGTTTGGAGCGGCTCCGAGCATGGCCGTTAAATTAGCGATCACTAATGAATTAGTCAAGGCTAATTTGTCCGAGTGATGCTGCAGGCGAATCCAAAACTTGACAGTGACTGACTAGTCAGTCATAAATTACAGATGCCAAAGAAACCGACCAAACCCGTCATGTCATCCGCAGTCCGCGCCAAGAGCGATGCGCACGAAGCCGGCGAAGCTGCCGCTCCCGGATCAAACCGCGCCACGCGCGCGGCGGAGCGGCGTGCGGCGATCGTGGAGGCGGCTCTGGAAGAGTTCATCGCGCGCGGCTTTGCGGCGACGCGGCTCGACGACATCGCCAAGCGCGCGGGCGTGGCGAAGGGCACGATCTACCTGCACTTCAAGGACAAGGAATCCATGTTCGAGGAGCTGGTGCGCATCGTCATCGTGCCAGTGGTCGAGCGGCTCACCACGCTGCCGCCGCCGACCGGCTCGGTGCGCGATCTCGTCGAGGCCTTTGCGACCAATTTCCTGAAGGAGGTTGCGAACACCAGGCGCGGCGATCTCGTGCGCCTGATCGTGGCGGAGGGGCCGCGCTTTCCGGCCGTGGCCGACTTCTACTATCGCGAGGTGGTGTCGCGTGGGATGGCCGGCATGCGCGCGCTGATCGAGCTCGGGATCGCCCGCGGTGAGATTCAGCAAAAGAACCTCGCGCGCTTTCCCCAGATCCTGGTCGCGCCGGCGCTGATCGCGGTGATCTGGCAGAGCCTGTTTGCGCGGCATTTCCCGCTCGACGCGCAGGAGATGCTGCGCGTCCATCTCGATTTGATTTTTGGCGAACGGAGGACGACATGAGGTCGTCGCAAACCATTTCTCACCTCATCCTGAGGAGCGCGGAACGCGCGTCTCGAAGGATGAAGGCCCGGTTGTTGCCCCTCGCCCTTCGAGACGCCGCTTCGCGGCTCCTCAGGGTGAGGGTTCGACAGAGGCATCTGCCGCCCCAGGCGATTCAGTTTTCGGTGCCTCGCGCGCGACTTTGTGCGATCGCGGCCCTGTTGCTTGCAACCGGGCTTGCCGCCTGCAAGGAGAGCCGCGATCCCGGCTTCCAGGGCTGGGTCGAGGCCGACATGATCTTCGTCAGCCCCGATGAGGCCGGCCGCGTCACCAGGCTCAACGTCCGCGAAGGCGACGAGGTGAAGGTCGGCGATGCCCTTTACTCGGTCGACGACGATCTCCAGCTTGCCGATCTCAATCAGACCAAGGCGACGCTGGCGAACGCGCAGCAGACCCATGATCGTGCGGAGTCGCTTAGAAAGACCGGCTCCGGTACGCAGGCGACGCTCGATTCTGCCGTCTCGGACCTGCGGGTCGCTGAGGCGCGCGTGGTGACCTCGGAGACGCGGCTGGCGCGGCGCAAGGGTTTTGCGCCGGTTGCCGGCACCATCCAGCAGATCTATTTCCGCGAGGGCGAGATGGTGGCGGCGCAGCGGCCGGTGCTGTCGATCATGCCGCCGGGCAACATGAAGCTGCGCTTCTTCGTGCCGGAGACCGAGCTGCCCAAGCTTGCGATCGGCGATCAGGTGCGGGTCGCCTGCGACAATTGTGCGGCCGATCTCACCGCGAAGATCTATTTCATCGCGACCACGGCCGAATACACCCCGCCGGTGATCTACAGCCTCGATGAGCGCAACAAGCTCGTGTACTTGATCCAGGCGCGGCCGTCGCGGCCCGATGCGCTGCGCGTGGGCCAGCCGATCAGCGTGTATCTCAATCCCAAAACTCCGGTAGCGGACAAGCGATGAGCGGGACAGCCGGCAACGGTATCGCGATCGACGTCAAAGGACTGACAAAGTCCTTTGGCGGCCGCGAGGTCGTGCACGATCTGTCGATGCAGGTGAAGCGCGGCTCGATCTACGGCTTTCTCGGTCCCAACGGAAGTGGCAAGACCACGACCATCCGCATGCTCTGCGGGCTTCTGACGCCCGACAGCGGCGAGGGCACCTGTCTCGGCTACGACATCAGGCGCGATGCCGATCGCATCAAGCGCCAGGTCGGCTACATGACCCAGCGCTTCAGCCTGTATCAGGACCTCTCGGTGCGCGAGAACCTGGAGTTCGTTGCGCGGCTCTACGGCATGCGCGATGCGCGCGGCGCGGCAGGCGAGATGATCAAGCGGCTCGGTCTTTCGGGCCGCGAGGAGCAGCTTGCGGGCGAGCTCTCCGGCGGCTGGAAGCAGCGGCTGGCGCTGGGCGCTTGCACGCTGCCCAATCCGCAACTCCTGCTGCTGGACGAGCCGACCGCCGGCGTCGATCCCAAGGCGCGGCGCGACTTCTGGAACGAGATCCATGCGCTCGCCGCCGAAGGCCTCACCGTGCTGGTGTCAACTCATTACATGGACGAGGCCGAGCGCTGCCACGAGATCGCTTACATCGCCTACGGCCATCTCCTCACCCATGGCACGGTCGACGAGGTGATCGCGAAATCCGCGCTCACCACCTACACCGTCACTGGCGATGATTTGAACGGGCTCGCCGCCGAGCTCACCGGCAAGCCCGGCGTCGACATGGTGGCGCCGTTCGGCACCTCGCTGCACGTCTCGGGCCGCGACGTCGCGGCGCTGGAAGCCAGTATCGCGCCCTTGCGCGACCGGGATGGCATGCACTGGCAGAAATCGCATCCCTCGCTCGAAGACGTCTTCATCGAACTCATGAACCGCTCCAGGGACAATTTCCAATAAGGACAATTTCCAATGAGCGTTACAGACATATCGGATCACGGTCACGACATCCGCGAGCGCTTCGGCTTCTGGCGGCGCTCCTATGCGATGGTGGTGAAGGAGTTCATCCAGCTCCGCCGCGACCGCGTCTCCTTCGCCATGATCGTGATGATCCCGGTGATGCAGCTTCTGCTGTTCGGCTATGCCATCAACACCACGCCGCACAATCTGCCGAGCGCCGTCCTGCTCCAGGAGGATAGCGATCTCGCGCGCTCCGTGCTGAAGGCGCTGGAGAACACCGCCTATTTCCGTTTCACCCGCGAGGTGCACGACGTCGACGAGTTCGACAACCTGCTGAAGTCCGGCAAGGTGCTGTTCGGCGTCGAGATCCCGCGCGGCTTCGAGCGCGCGGTGCGGCGCGGCGACAAGCCGGCGCTGCTGGTCGCCGCCGATGCGACCGATCCGGTCGCGGCAAGCGCAGCGCTCGGCTCGCTCGGCATGATCGTGCAGACCGCGCTCCAGCACGATCTCTACATCGGCGATCCCCCGGAGATGCCGTTCGAGATCCGTGCGCACGCCCGCTACAATCCGGCCGCGTCCTCGCGGCTGAACATCGTGCCGGGCCTCGTCGGCACCATCCTGACCATGACCATGCTGATCTTCACCGCGCTGTCCGTCACGCGCGAGGTCGAGCGCGGCACCATGGAAAGCCTGCTCTCGATGCCGATACGGCCGGTCGAGGTGATGTTCGGGAAGATCATCCCTTACGTGCTGGTCGGCTTCATTCAGGCCTTCCTGATCCTCTCGATCGGCGTGTTGCTGTTCGGCGTGCCCGTGCTCGGCAGCCTCACCTTGCTGGCGCTGCTTTCGACGCTGTTCATCACCACCAATCTCGCAATCGGCTACACGTTCTCGACCATCGTGCAGAACCAGCTCCAGGCCATGCAGATGTCGATGATGTTCTTCCTGCCGAGCATCTTGCTGTCCGGCTTCATGTTCCCGTTCGCTGGCATGCCGGTCTGGGCACAATATCTCGGCGAGGGCCTGCCGCTGACGCATTATGTGCGTATCGTCCGCGCCATCATGCTCAAAGGCGCAACCGTCCAGAACCTGCAATATGACACTTTGGCGCTGGCAGCCCTCATGCTGGTCGCCATGGTCATCGCCGTGACGCGCTTCCGCCGCACGCTCGATTGAGGCAAAATGCCCCGCAACGACGAGGGGCGAGATGGTCAGTTTTGCAAGCAGGACCGGCGGGCAGAAGGCCGCGATATCGGCGGATTTCGAGCACGAGCTGGCGCGCGAGGTACTGCGGACCGAGCTGTTGCGCGTCAAGGCGCTGATCGTGACGGGATGCGTCATGATCCTGTTCATCACTGCGATGTACCTGATCGCCCCGAGCGTCGTGGACCGGGTCTGGCACGGGACGTCCGGGCTGATCCAGGTCTATAGCCTGCTGATCGGATTTGTCCTGTTCGAGGTCTGGGTTCAGTCCCAGATCAGGCGAAATCTCAGGCTCGATCGGGACGTGCCGGTGGTCAGGCGGTACATCGGGACGCTGATCGAGACCTCGCTGCCGACGGTCATCCTGGTCCTGGAGATCCGCAGTATGGGGGCAATCCCTGCACTCGGTTTTGCCGTGCCCCTGGTCTATTTCATCTTCATCATTCTCTCGACGCTGCGCCTCGATTTCTGGTTGTCGGCCTTCACCGGATTCGTGGCGGCTGCCCAGCTCCTCGCCGTCGCACTCTATTTCGATCCCGTCAGCGGCGCCGGCGAGCCTCAGGCCTATTTCCATGCGGTGCGCAGCTGCATCATCCTGGTCTGCGGCGTGCTCGCAGGCGCCGTCGGCGCGCAGCTTCGCCGCCAGTTCGCGGCAAGCATCACGGCAGCTACCGCGCGCGACCGCGTCACAAACCTGTTCGGCCAGCACGTCTCGCCGCAGGTCGTCGAGCGGCTGATGGCGGAGGGGACCAGCGCGGGCGGCGACATCAGGCGTGTCGCGGTGATGTTCGTCGACTTCCGCGGCTTCACCGCCGGCGCACGCTCGCGCTCGCCGCAGGACGTGGTCGATCGGCTCGACGGCGCCTTCGCCGTGCTGGTCGACATCCTCGATCGCCATGGCGGCATCGTGAACAAGTTCTTGGGCGACGGTTTTCTCGCACTGTTTGGGGCACCGCTCGCCGCATCCGACGCCGCGCACCGGGCCGTCGCTGCCGGCCGCGAGATGCTCAGCGCGATGGACCACATCAACGCGCAATCGAGCTGGCCGCTGCGGATCGGCATCGGCATCCATTTCGGCGAGGTCGTCGCCGGCAATATCGGCTCACCCCGGCGCAAGGAGTATACGGTGATCGGCGACACCGTGAACTTTGCCTCAAGGCTGGAGGCGCTGAACAAGGATTTCGGCTCGCAGCTCCTGATTTCGTCCGCGGTGCGCGATGTCCTCGGTGACGATGGCGACGATGCCGTCGCGCTCGGAGAGGTCGAGGTGCGCGGCTACGAGCGGCCGATGGCGGTTTTTCAGTTGGGGTAGTGGACTCCGATGCCCGTCATTCCGGGGCGCCCTAAGGGCGAACCCGGAATCTCGAGATTCCGGGTTCGGCTCTTCGAGCTGCCCCGGAATGACGACCACCAGGCTTTAGGAGGGTGAAGGTATTTCAGTAGTTCTTGACTCATTTCTCATCTAGTCATCTATATGACTATATGAATTCAGCCCCGCTCGACGACCGCCTGCCACGCTACCAGCGCCTGCGCGACGATCTCGCCGCGCGGATCAACCGCAATGAATGGAGGCCGGGCGAGCCGATTCCGTCCGAAGCCGAGCTCGCCGCGCATTACGGCGTCGCGATCGGCACCGTGCGGAAGGCGATCGATCAGCTCGTCAGCGACACCGTGCTTGAGCGCCAGCAGGGCCGCGGCACCTTCGTCCGCCGCGCGCGCTTCAACTCCTCGCTGTTCCGCTTCTTCCGCTTCCAGTCCGAGAGCGGCGAGCGCCGCGTGCCGCAAAGCCGCATCCTCAGGCGGAAATGCGTGCCGGCAACCTCTGCCGTCGCATCCGCGCTGCGTATCTCCGTCGGCGAGCCCGTGATCAGTCTGTCGCGCCTGCGCCTGATTGACGACGTGCCGCTGCTTGCCGAAGAGATCTGGCTGCAAAAGTCGCGCTTCGCGGCGATCCTCGACATCGACCCGTCCGAGTTCGGCGACCTGCTTTATCCGCTCTACGAGGAGCGCTGCGGCGAGGTCGTGGTGTCGGCGGAGGAAATCCTGACCGTCGAGACTGCGAGCGAGATGCAGGCTCGCCTGTTGCGGCTCGAGGCCCGCGCGCCGCTGATCGTCATCGAGCGTCTCGCGCTCGATCTCGAGCGGCGCCCGATCGAATGGCGCCGCTCGCGCGGGCCGGCCAACCGCTTCCGCTACCACGCCGAGATCCGGTGAGCGCGAGCGAAAACGACATCAAGCAATAACCAATTTTCAGGGAAGAGACGATGGCAAACTGGTACAGCGAAAGCTCGCCGCTCGAGCGGCGCACCTTCTGGGCAAGCTTCGGCGGCTGGGCGCTGGATGCGCTCGACGTCCAGATGTTCGGCCTTGCGATCCCCGCGCTGATCGCGGCCTTTGGCATCAGCAAGGCCGATGCCGGCCTGCTTGGCTCGGTCACCCTGTTCTTCGGCGCTTTCGGCGGCTGGCTTGGCGGCGCGCTCGGTGACCGCTTCGGGCGCGTCAAGGCGTTGCAGATCACGGTCGCTGCCTTCGCGCTTGCGACCTTTGCCAGCGCTTTTGCGATGAGCTTTGCGCAACTCCTGGTCCTGAAGGCCATCCAGGGCCTCGGCTTCGGCGCCGAATGGGCCTGCGGCGCGGTGCTGATGGCCGAGATCATCCGTCCCGAGCATCGCGGCAAGGCGCTCGGCTCGGTGCAGAGCGCCTGGGCGGTGGGGTGGGGCGCAGCCGTGCTGCTGTCGGCGCTGGTCTTCACTTATGCGCCGGCGGATATCGCGTGGCGGATCCTGTTCGCGGTCGGACTGTTGCCCGCGCTCCTCATCATCTTCATCCGCCGCGGCCTGAAGGAGCCGCAGCGCGTGGCACCGAGCGCAGCTCAGCCGCCGTTCTTTGCCACACTCGCCGGCATCTTCCATCGCGACGTGCTGCGCGCGACGCTGATCGGCGGTCTCTTCGGTACTGGTGCCCATGGCGGCTATGCCGCGCTGACCACGTTCCTGCCGACATACCTGCGCGAGGTGCGGCATCCTGGGTTTTCCCCTCGGCTTCTTCTCCGCGGGCATTCCGGCGAGCATGGCCGCGCTGTTCAGCGAGCTCTATCCGGCAGGCGTGCGCGGCACCGGCGTCGGCTTCTGCTACAATTTCGGCCGCGTCGTCTCCGCCGCGTTTCCGTTTCTCGTCGGCTATCTCAGCGACCATATCGGGCTTGGGCCGGCGATCGGGATCGACGCGGCGTTTGCCTATTCGCTGGTGCTGATCGCGGTGCTGCTGCTGCCCGAGACCCGGGGCAAGGTGTTCGAGCAGGCCGTAGCCGGCACACGCGCCTGAGCTGCGAATGTGGAGTAACGAGCATGACGACAGGCGAATGCGGCCTCACGCGCCGTCAATTCGGCGCGGGCGCCGTTGCCCTTGCCTCGGTGATCGCCAGTACGGGCAAGGCGGTGAGTGAGGTGACGATGCCTGCGATCGACACCCACGCGCACGTCTTTCACCGTGGCCTGAAGCTTGCGCCCGGCCGGCGTTACGCGCCGGACTATGACGCGCTGCTCGATCTCTATCTTGAGCAGCTCGATCGCAACGGCATGACCAACGGCGTGCTGGTGCAGCCGAGCTTTCTCGGCACCGACAATTCCTATCTCGTCGAATGTCTGAAGGCGGCCGGCGGTCGGCTGCGCGGCATCGCCGTCGTCGATCCCGCGATTCCTGCCGAGGAGCTTGCCGCGCTCGACCGCGCCGGCATCGTCGGCATCCGTCTCAATCTCGTCGGCCAGCCCTTGCCGGATCTCACTGCGCCCGAATGGAAGGCGCTGCTGGCATCGGTCAAATCGCTGGGCTGGCAGGTCGAGATCCAGCGCAACGCCTCCGATCTCGCAACGCTCGCGCCGCAGCTTCTCGACCGCGGTGTCGCCGTCGTGCTCGATCATTTCGCTCTGCCGGATCCAAAGCTCGGCGTCACCGACCCGGGCTTCCTAGCGGCGCTGAAGCTGGGCGCGACCAGAAATGTCTGGGTCAAGGTCTCCGCGCCGTACCGCAATGGTCCGGCCGGCGAGAGTTTTGCGAAGGAAGCCTATCCGCTGCTGCGCGCCGCTTACGGTCTCGACCGCCTTTTGTGGGGCAGCGACTGGCCGCACACGCAGTTCGAGGCGATGCAAAGTTACGAGAAGAACCGACGCTTTCTCGACGAGCTCGTCACGGACAAGGACGAGCGCGCGCAAGTACTGGCATCGCCGTATCAGCTTTTCCGCTTCTAATTTCTTTCGCGCGATTGCACCGAGTGCTCCGAGTTTTGGGGCATGACGGTTGCTACCATCGGCCTGTAACATGCAGGCCGATGCAGCCGGTCGAGGCTGTACATTGCGTGAGGGAAGAAGGATGCAACGCCGCTACATCACCGTCGACGTATTCACCAACCGCGCCTTCGGCGGCAACCAGCTCGCCGTCGTGCTCGATGCCGGCGGGCTGTCGACGCAGCAGATGCAGGCGATCGCGACCGAGTTCAACTATTCCGAGACCACGTTCGTGCTGCCGCCGCGCGACAAGGCGAACGATGCGGAGGTGCGCATCTTCACGCCCGTCAGGGAGCTTCCCTTTGCCGGACATCCCAACGTCGGCACGGCGTTCGTGCTCGCGACGCTTGCCAAGGAGCCGAAACAGCGACTGCTGTTCGAGGAGAAGGCCGGCCTCGTGCCGGTGGACATTCAGCGGGAGCAGGGCCGGGTGGTCAACGCCGAGCTCACCGCGCCGCAGCCGCTGAGCCGCCTCTCGCAGCTTTCCGCAAGCGACGTTGCAGCGTGTCTTTCGCTGAGTGCGGAAGACATCGGGCTGGATCGGCATGCGCCGCAGATTGTCGGTGTGGGAACGCCGTTCGTGGTGGCGGAAGTGCGCTCGCGCGATGCGGTGAAGCGGGCGAAGCCCGACGCCGCGGCGTTCGGCCGGGTGTTGCCGCGTGACGGCGCCTTCGCAGTTTATTTCTACACGCGGGACGTGCCTGCAGCGGAAGCGCCTAGCGATCTCCAGGCGCGGATGTTCTTCCCCGGCGCAAGCGGCCTGATCGAGGACCCCGCCACCGGCAGCGCTACGGTCGCGGCCGCTGCCCTGTTTGCCGATCTCGATCCCCGGCACGAGGGCGAGTTGAAGCTCACCATCGGCCAGGGATTTGACATGGGCAGGCCGAGCATCCTGCTGACGCGCGTGCGCAAGCAGAACGGCGGGCTTCTGTCCTCCCATGTCGGCGGCCAGTGCGTGCAGATGATGGAAGGGACGTTCCGTCTGACGGGCGAGGCGTAGGCTCTCTCCGGTCGTCATTGCGGACTCGCGCTTCGCGCGCCCGGAATGACGGCACCTACACCTGCCGCCCTGCCAAATTCTCCACCTTCACCCCGTCGCGCTCCTCGATGATCTCCGCGATCATCTGACGGTGGCAGTGGGTGTGGTCGCGCTCGTAGCAGAGCAGGCAGACGGGGCCGGCCTTCTTCACCAGCGCCGACAATTCGTCGAGCTCTTCCTTCGCCTGCGGCGTCTTCAGGTGCTTTGAGTAGATCTTCTCGAGCACCGCATACTCGCCGCTGCGCGCGGCAAGCCGCCCCTCCTTGGGCGTGCCGAGGGCCGCGAGGTGGACGTAGGCGATGCCACGCTCGTCGAGCCCCGCCGCGAGCTGCTTCTTGGAAAAGCCCGGCCGGCGCGACGACGTCACCGCGCGCACGTCGACGAGCAGCTTGACGCCGGCCTGCTCCAACTCGTCCAGCACGGCCTTGGGCGGCGTCTGCTCGTAGCCGATGGTGAACAGCTTCTTCGCTTTGGCCATGCCGGACCTCAGGCGACCCGCGCGATCAGTTCCATGGCGCCGGCCGGCGCGCGCACCTTGCCCTCGTGGATGACATAGGCGAACACGTCGCGCGGCTCCTTTTTTGGCTTTGCCTTGTCAACTTTCGGCAGGTCATCCGGTTCACTGCCTGAGGCCCAGGCCTGAAACCGCTTGCCCCAGGCATCGAGATCCCTGGGCGGATAGCAGGACTTCAGTTCGTCATTGCCCTTCTGAAGCCGTGCATAGACGAAATCGCTGACGACGTCGGCGATCGCCGGATATTTGCCGTGCTCGGCGAACACGACCGGCGTCTCGAACTCGCGCAGCAGCGCGACGAAGTCGGGCGTGCAGAAGCTGTCGTGACGGACCTCGACGACATGGCGTAGCGCGCGTCCGTCGAGCTTGCGCGGCAACAGCTCGAGGAACTTGCCGAAGTCTGCGCCGTCGAACTTCTTGGTCGGCGCGAACTGCCAGAGCACGGGCCCGAGGCGATCGCGCAGCTCCAGCACGCCGGAATCATAGAACCGCTTGATGGAATCGCCGGCCTCCGCCAGCACCCGCCGGTTGGTGGCAAAGCGCGGCCCCTTGACCGAGAAGACGAATCCATCCGGCACTTCGGAGGCCCATTTACGAAAGCTCTCCGGCTTCTGTGAGCCGTAATAGGTGCCGTTGATCTCGATCGAGGTCAGCTTCGATGCGGCATAGGACAGCTCCTTCGCCTGGGTGAGCTTTTCCGGATAGAACACGCCGCGCCAGGGCTCGAAGGTCCAGCCGCCGACACCGATGAAGATGTTGCCCGATTTTTGCGACGCGGTTTTTGCTTTGGCCACGGGAGGATCTCGCGCGGATGGGGGGAGGACTTGCATCCTAAAGCATGATCCGGAAAAGTGTGAAGCGGTTTTCCGAAAAGATCATGCTCAAGCAATAACCTAAAGCGCGATCTTATCGCGCTTTAGTCGCGAGATGTGATTGGCCAGTTGCGGCGTCCCGTCTAAGGTCGCTCTCCGGGATCTGCGATAAAGGGAGAACAAGATGCGGATGCTGATCGCGCTGGCGCTGGTCATGATGACGTCTGCTGCCATTGCCGATGATGACGATGCGGGAGGGGCGCACAAGCTGGCGATTCAGGGCCGCGACGACTATTGGCACTGCCTGGCGCGGGAATATTCACGCGACAGCAATCAGGGCCTCTCGGAACAGGATTTTTCGCGCTCGGTCGCGGGCGCCTGTCCTTCCGAGCGGCAGTATTATCGGGTCGCGTTGCTCGACTATCTGACGACGCAATATCCCAACATCGATGCCGGCGCTCATCTCGCGACCGCGAACAGGGCGGTCGAATCGGCGCAGAAGGATATCGTGACGGCCTTCGCGAAGCACAGGGCGCCTCAGCGCTAGCTGTTCATGCATTAACCGTCGGAACCCGGCCCCCTTCCGGCGGCTGGCGCTTCCATGATATTGTTTCAATACATTGCAACAGGAATGCGCAGGCATGACGTCTGAGTCGATCGGAGGCATTTTTGGCGCGATCGTCGCAGCTGTCGTGCTGGCGGTTGCCGTCGTGTTCGGGCCGATCGGCCAATACGGCAAGCCGCAGAAACCGAGGGCGGCCGCCCAGCCTGAGGCCGCAGCACCCGCGGCTCCGGCCGCGCCTGCCCCGCGCGGACCGGTCATCCGCGAAGTGCCAAACCAATAGGCCGGCCCTCTTGCGGAGGGCCAGTGTCGTTCCTATCTAGCCCATAACGGCGACGTCGCAGCTTATCGCTCCGGCGCCGGGACGACCTTGGAATAGCTTGGCTGCGCCGGATGTACGCGTGGCTCGTTATTCTGGGGTCGTTGGCATTTTCGTACCCCCTTTGGGGGCTTTCCCCTTAAAACCCCGGCTTGGCATTGCGGGACGCGGCGGATATACGCTCCCCGTCATGAACGAAGCTATCAGGCCGGCCCCCGATTCCCCGCCGCAGGCCCCGCAATCGGGTCCACGGTCGCCAGAGCTTTCCGTTGTCGTTCCCACCTTCAACGAGCGCGACAATGTCACGGTCCTGTACCGGCGGCTGGAAGCGACTCTGGCCGGCATCGCCTGGGAGGTCGTGTTCGTCGACGACAATTCGCCCGACGGAACCTGGGACGTGGTGCGCGCGCTCGCCAGGCGCGACAGTCGCGTTCGCTGCATCCGCCGCATCGGCCGCCGCGGCCTGTCGGGTGCCTGCATCGAAGGCATTTTGGCCTCGAGCGCACCCTATGCGGCCGTGATCGACGCCGATCTCCAGCATGACGAGACGCAACTGCCGAAGATGCTCTCGCTGCTCGCGAGCGGAGAGGCCGAGCTCGTCGTCGGCAGCCGCTATATCGAGGGCTACAAGAGCGAAGGCTTCAACAAGCAGCGCGCCGGCGCCAGCGCGCTTGCGACCGAAGTCGCCAAGCAGGTACTGCAGGTCGAGATCGCCGACCCCATGAGCGGCTTCTTCATGATCCGCACCGACCGTTTCGAACAACTGGCGCCGAAACTCTCGGTGCACGGCTTCAAGATCCTGCTCGATATCGTCGCGACCGCGCAAGGCAGCTTACGCGCCGTCGAAATTCCCTACACCTTCGGCGCGCGCCAGCACGGCGAGAGCAAGCTCGATTCCATGGTCGCGCTCGACTTCCTGGGCCTGGTGCTGGCGAAGCTTACCAACGACGCGGTGTCGCTGCGCTTCCTCCTGTTCGCGATGGTCGGCGGCATCGGCCTCGTCGTGCATCTCATGACGCTGTTCATCGGGCTCGAGATCTTCAAGGCGCCGTTCGCGGAGGCGCAGGCCTCAGGCGCTCTCGTCGCCATGACCAGCAACTTCGTCCTCAACAATTTCCTCACCTATCGCGACCAGCGACTGAAGGGCTTTGCGATCCTGCGCGGCCTGATCGCCTTCTACATCGTCTGTAGCGTCGGCCTGTTCGCCAATGTCGGCGTCGCCTTCTCGGTCTACGATCAGGAGCCGATCTGGTGGCTTGCCGGCATGGCCGGTGCGCTGATGGGCGTGGTGTGGAACTACGCGATGTCCGGGCTGTTCGTCTGGCGCAAGAAATAGCGCATCATGGGCGGAGTTGACGCGCGGATCGTCCGCAACACCGCGCTCATTGTCGCTGCGCTGGTCGTGCTGCGGCTGGTCGCCGCCGCCTTCACGCCGATCACCTTCGACGAAGCCTATTACTGGATGTGGTCGAAGAGTCTGGCGGGCGGCTACTACGACCACCCGCCGATGGTCGCCTACGTCATCCGCGCCGGCACGATGATCGCTGGTGACACCGAGCTCGGCGTGCGGCTGGTCTCGATCCTGCTCGCGCTGCCGATGAGCTATGCGGTGTATCGCGCCGCCGAGATCCTGTTCGGCGGCGCGCGCGTTGCCGCAACCAGCGCGATCCTGCTCAACGTGACGCTGCTGGCCGCGGTCGGCACGCTGATCATCACGCCCGATGCGCCGCTGCTGGTCGCCTCCAGCTTCGTGCTGTTCTTCCTCGCAAAGGTGCTGGAGACCGGCCGCGGCATGTGGTGGCTTGCTGTGGGCGCTGCGGTCGGCGCCGCGCTGCTGTCGAAATACACCGCATTGTTCTTCGGTGTGGCGATCCTGATCTGGCTCGCCGCGGTGCCGAAGCTGCGGCGCTGGTTCATCTCGCCCTGGCCCTATCTCGGCGGCATCGTGGCGTTTGCTATCTTCTCGCCGGTGGTCTTCTGGAATGCCGATCATCAATGGGTGTCGTTCCTCAAGCAGCTCGGCCGCGCGCGGATCGAGGATTTCCGCCCCGTCTTCATCGCCGAGCTCGTTCCGACGCAATTCGCATTCGCAACTCCGCTTGTCTTCATCCTCGGTGCGATGGGGCTTCATGCGCTGACATGGCGGCGGATCGGAGCGTCGGCCTCGCGCATCCTGGTCGAGGCGATGTTCTGGACCATCGTCGTCTATTTCGTCTGGCATTCGCTGCACGCCCGCGTCGAGGCCAACTGGTTCGCGCCGGTCTATCCCGCCTTCGCGGTCGCAGCCGCGGTGGCCGCGCACATCGCGCAATGGAAGCCACGGCAGCAGGAGCTCGTCGCCTTCTGCCTGAAATGGGCGGCGCCCGCCGGCATCGTGATGTTTGCAGCCCTGATCGTGCAGGCCAACACCGGCTGGCTATCCGGCTATCGCCGCGACGCCACCGTGCGCAGCGTCGGCGTCGGCTGGCGCGCGCTCGCATCCGAGATCGAGGCGGTTCGCGCGAAGACCGGCGCCCGCTGCATCCTCGCGCCGGACTATGGCACCACGGCCTGGCTTACCTTCTATCTGCCGCGCGGCACCTGCGTGGTCCAGCGGGACCAGCGTATCCGTTGGGTCAACATGGGCGAGCCTGATCCGACACTCCTGGCCGGCAAGCTGCTCTATGTCGACGAGCTGCGCGCGGACGGTCATCCCTTCCTCAACGATATCTTCTCGCAGGTGACGGGCGTTGCGGAATTGCAGCGCAAGCGGGGGCCGCTTGTCGTCGAGACCTACGGGATCGATTTGCTGGAAGGCGCCAAGGGCGAGGTTCTCGACCGTTCGCCGCCGCCGGAAGCCCGGTAACGGACGTCAAGCTCTCAGCCCGCGACGTTGGCCTCAGCCGCGGCTTGTCCCGGCTGCCGCTCTTCGTGCCAGAACCAGACGGTAACCGCACGGGTGCGGCCGCGAACCTGCGTCTGCAACGGTCCCGTCAGAATGCCATGGGGATCACCGTGGAAGTCGGCCGCATCCAGCAGCGTATCGCTGAACGCGAGCCGCGCATCGTGCTGGGCGGCGACCTCCATCAACCGGTTCGCCACGTTGACGTTGTCGCCCGTCGCGGTGATGTGCTGGTGGCTTCCGCCGAGACGCGAGGCGACTATGGGGCCGAAATGCGCGCCGATCTTAAAGCCGAGCTGATCCCTGTATGGTGCCGGCAGCGATGCCCTCCAGCTTTCCACAACGCGGTGCAGGTCGATCGAGCATTTCACGGCACGGGCTGCGTCGTCGGGCGCTGCGCGCGGCAGGCCGAACAGGATCATGGCGCCGTCGCCGAGAAATCCGGTGATCATTCCACCGGACGAGACCGCCGTCTTGTCGACCAGCGCATGAAACGACTTGAGCAGGTCGCGAAGTGTGTCCGGGTCGAGCCGTTCGCTGAGCGCGGTGAAGCCGGAGAGGTCGATGAAGACGACGGCGGCATTCTGATGGACCGGCTCGCTCAGGAAATCGGGATCGCGCGCCAGCCACTCCTGCACGGCGGGCGCCTGGAATTGTGCCAGCGATCTGCTTCTTGCCGTCAGGTACTGCGTTCTGCGGCTCCCCGCCCATAATTGCACGCCGGCAAAGATTGCAACCGGCGGCACCGCGGCCGCGAGCGTGGTTGCGGCGTTGAGCCAGATGCCGTGCGTGAACGCGAACAGGTTGAGAGCGGCCCACACCATCACCACCACGGCGGCCGCAATGAGGCCGATCGCACTTCGCCGCCAGGCAAGCAGGCCCACCAGGACCATCGGCAGTAGGATCGCGGCGAATGCGTCGGCGACATGAACCTTGCGGTCGCGCTCGATGCCGTCGCCGGCGACGAGATGCGTGATCGCGGTCGAGACGACCTCGACGCCGGGCATCAGGGTATCGAACGGCGTCGGGAAGAAATCGCCGCCGCCGGCGACCGATGCGCCGATCACGACGATCCGGTTCTCGATTGTATCGCGATCGAGCGTGCCGTCGAAAACGTTCTGCGCGCTGAGCGTGCGGATCGTGCGGCGCGGGCCGTAATAGGTGATCGGTAGCGAAAAGTCGGTGTCGGTCGGGATCGTACGATCGCCGAGCATGAGATGATCAGGGGCAATCGTCAGCGGCTGGCCGAGCGCGCGGCTCGCCACACGCAGCGGAAACGACAGCTCCACCTTGTCGCCCGTCCGGAACAGCATCGGGACCGAGAGCGGGGAGCCGGACTGCCCCGTCGCAACGTTGACGATGCCGACCTCGGCGTGATCGGCGAAGGCGGGTAGCGGCAGCAGGAAACGCTCGGCCTGGGGCAGGGCGGCGAGCGGCCCTTCGCTGCTCGTTGCCACGGTATCGCTGGCGGTTGGAAAGATTGCCGCGGCGGCCAGGACGGTGGACGCGGCGGCGAGCGAACGCGCCAGCATGGCATCGCCGAGTCTGGCGCCGGGATCGACCAGCAGGAGGTCGACGGCGATGACCTTCGGCTTGAACTGCGCGATGGCATCGACGACGCGCGCGAGGTCGGCGCGGGGAAGCGGATAGCGGCCGCCGCGCTTCACGACGGTGTCGTCGATCGCAATGATGGTGACGAGATCGGGGGGAGATTGCGGGCCGCGCGCCAGCGTTCGCAAGTCCGTGAGCGTTGCCTCGAGACGATCGAGAAACCGCAGATGGCCGTTCGCGTGAGCGACGTAAATAGTGCCGCCCCACAGCGCGGTGAGGACGAGCGCAAGGAGGATTTGAACGCGTCGGCTACTCATACCCGTCGTTCTGCTGTCACCTATTGTCCGAGCCTCTATCGTCCGAGTCTCTATTGTCCGAGTCTTGCCATCAAGGCGTCGATGCGCGGCTGGCCCCAACGCTTGACCTCCGCCATGCTGGTTGCATCGACGTCGACGCCTTCGCCCGGTCCGAGCACGACGGCCCGCCCGCGCGCCCTGCGGCTGACGCCGACACGTCCGTCGGCGACGAACACGGCCGTCTTGCTGCCGTCGGCGGCATCGACGGCCCATCTCGTGCCGCGCACCGCGGCGATCGCCTGTGGCGTCAGCACCTTGAAGGGATTGCCGCCGGGCTTCTTGGGAACCTCGACCAGCAGCGCCTTGCTGCTCAACTCGACCGAGTCGATATGTCCGTCGCGGTTGGCGTCCTTAAGTTCAAATCTGGCGCCATTTTCCGCAACGATCGTGATGCCGTTGTCGCAGCGCCAGGTCTGCGTTCCCGCCGCCGACGGCGTTGACGTGCAGCCCGCGCCGGCAGGCTGCGCGACAGCCTGTCCGATCAACAAGAACGACGACGCCAGAGCCAAAAATCCGGCGTGTGCGACCCTTCTCATGCCAGCCTCCATTGGCGTGCTCGGCACATTTCAAGGCGATGTTGATACGGTACCGTATCACTCGCAGAGGCTGCTGAAAAGTGCCGCGGTTGGACCTATTTTGCCGCGGGGCTCTTTTCCAGGCGAGGCGTGATCAACTCTCGGTCAGCGCGCGGTGTCGCGTGAGCGCCCGGGGGCGCGATGTGAATGGTGTCGGCTGGCGCATCGCGTCTTGCACCGAAGGAGTCCGCCAGCCTCGCGCAACGCTCCGTTGCTATGATCCGCCGGCGTTCGAGATCACGAAAAGGCCGTGGTTGGATGCGTCATGAGGTGCGGCCGGAGGGGGCAGGTCATCGCGCCAAACCGGTCGACAAACATGGTTAACAATTTCGACTAAGCCCGTAATTCTGCGGGCTTTTTCCCGAAACGGGACAACCTTTTAAAGGTTGCCCCACATCTGCCCGAACTTAATCCGCATTTAACTAAAAGTCGCCTTAATGACGCTCCGACCCTCTGCGAGATGCAGCTTTCGGACCGTGACCAGTAGCGGCACTTCGAAGGGGGACTGAGTGACACCGTCCTGGACGCAAGGCGAATGAGTACGAGTATCGCTGCGCAAAGTAACGCGGCACGGAAGTCCAAGAAGAATTCTCGGAAGTCTTCCCGGAAAGTGACCATCCAGACGATCGTCGGCGCCGCCGCGATCGGCTGCCTCGTGCTGGGCGCCGGCTGGACCGTCTACAACAACGTCTTCGGTGCGAACGTCTATCCGACCGTTGGCACCGCCGGCTACGACGAGCCCGTGATCAAGCGCGCGCCGAAGGTCGCGCTGCGCGAGGCTGGCGAAGCGGTGAAGGAAGTTTTTGCGATGCTGCCCGATCGCGGGCAGGTGGTCACGCCGATCACGCGCGAAATGTTCAACGAGCGTTTTGCCGCCGCAGCCCCGCAGGGCGTGGAGTCGAATGCGGCGAGCGCCGTACCGCAGGCTCCCGCGACGAAAATTGCCGACGCCAAGGAGGCTGCGAAGCCTGTCGCGCCTGTGAAGGTTGCGGAAGCGCCGAAGGCGCAAGGCCCCGCCAAGATCGCAGACGCCGCGAAGGCCAAGCGCGGCGCAGATGTGCCGGTGCAGGTTGCCTCGGCCGAGCCGGCCGAGACCGCCCGCGTGCCAGAGGCAAAGCCCACGAAATCTTTCGCCGATCGCGCGAAGGCGGCGGTGATGGCGATCACCGGACCGCGGCAGTCGATGGTCGAGAAGCTCTGGGGCAAGCGCGAGCCGTCGGGCGGCTTGCTGGCTTACGCTTCAGCCGATGCCAGCGTGACCGCGAGCATCGCGCCGAAAGAGCAGAACCCGATGCTGGGCGGTGCGCCACCCTATGACCGCGACACTGCGGTCTACGACATCACCGCGAAGACGGTGTATCTGCCCGACGGCACCAAGCTCGAGGCGCATTCCGGCCTCGGCTCCAATCTCGACGACCCGCGCTCCTCACGCGTCCGCATGCGCGGCGTGACACCGCCGCACATCTACAACCTGAAGCCGCGCGAGGCGCTGTTCCACGGCGTGCCCGCGTTGCGGCTGACGCCGATCGGCGGCGAAAACGCGATCTACGGCCGCGACGGCCTGCTCGCGCACACCTTCATGCTCGGACCGAACGGCGATTCCAACGGCTGCGTGTCGTTCCGCGACTACTCCGCCTTCCTCGACGCCTACCGCAACAAGGGCATCCGCAAGCTCGCCGTGCTCGCGCGAGTGGAGTGACGCGACGCGTTAAGCCGCTGCCGTCTTGCGCAGCGCCATTTCCGTCGCAATCGCGTCCCGCACGGCGGGCCGCGCCTGCATGCGGGCGAGATAGTCGGCCAGCGAGGGCCATTGCGCGATGTCGACGCCTGCAGGACGGAGCAGCAGCAAGGCCCAGGTGAGATGCGCATCCGCAACGGTGAAGCGGTCACCGACGAGGAATTCGCGCTCGGCGAGATGCGTGGCGGGCACCGCTAGTGTCTGTCCGATTCTCGTACGCGGCTTCGCAAGCGACGCGTCGTCCTTGTACCAGAAGGTCGGAAACAGGAATGCCTTGTGGATCTCTGCGCCGATGAAGCTGAGCCACTCCTGCAGGCGATAGCGATCGGGATCACCGGGCCGCGGCGCAAGGTCGAGCTCAGGCTTCAAATCGGCGATATATTGCAGCACCGCCGCGCTCTCGGTCAGTCGTTCGCCGTTCTCCAGGACCAGGACCGGCACGGCGCCTTTCGGCGAAACGCTGTGGAAGTCGCTGCCGTCGTCCACGACCTTCTTGGTCCCGAGATCGACGAGGTGATAGCGCGCCTCGATGCCGGCCTCCATCAGCGCAATACGGCTGGCGAACGAGCAGGCCATTGGCCGGAAGTAGAGCTGCAACATGGGCTGATATGCTCCGTGTTCGGATTTGATCAGATCAGCGCATCGCCGCGCGCGATGACGGCAAAGCGGTCGGACAGTTCGGCGAGTGCAACGTCATGAACGGTTGCGGCGGCGATCGCGCCACCGCGGCCGTCAGGCAGGTCGCGCGTCGCGCAGGCATCCGATGCGATCGTGGTGCGCAGACCGAGATCGAGCGCGGCGCGCGCAGTCGAACTGACGCACATATGGGTCATGAAGCCCGCGAGGACGATGTTCCTGCGTCCGGTCGCGGCAAGCCGCGCTTGCAGGTCAGTGCCGGCAAACGCATTCGGCAGCGCCTTTTCGATCACCGGCTCGGTTGCGAGCGGTGCGAGACTCGCAATGATCGCGCCGCGCTCGGCCTCGCGATCGAACAGGCCGCCCGATCGGCCCTTGTGCGCGATGTGGAAGATCGCCGCACCGCTCTGCCGTGCGCGGGCCAACAGGTGAGCCGCGCGCGCGATGGCCGCCTCCGCATCGGACAGCGCCAGCGGACCTGCGCGATATTCGTTCTGGAGATCGATCAGGACGAGACAGCTCTCGCCGAGCCGGGGCGGGCTCAAATCAGCGCCGGCGAGTTGGAGCAGGGTCTTGGGAGCGGTCATGGTGAGGCTGCCTTTCGGTGACGTCAGCTCGACGAAACCTAGCGCAGCTCTGGCCTGCCATTGTGCAGGAATATTGCAGCAGATGGCTGCAAATTTGCAGGCGCCGCGCCGTGCGTGCTAAATGGCTGCATGAACTGGGATGATCTGCGCATCATTGCGGCCGTGCGGGACGAGGGCACCTATGCCGGTGCCAGCGCACGGCTGCGCATCGATGAGACCACGGTCGGGCGCAGGCTCGCCCGCATCCAGCGCGACCTCGGCGTGCCCCTGTTCGAGGCGGTCGACGGATTGCGCCGGCCGACCCGCCACTGCGAAGCGGTGCTCGAGCACGTCAAGGCCATGGCGGCGCATATCGCCGCAATCGATCGCATCGGCGAGAGCGAGCCCGGCGCCGTCGGCCGTTTGCGCATCGCCTCCACCAATACCGTCGCCGAGGAGCTGCTGGCGTCGCGTGCGCAAGGCTTTCTGCGCGACAATCCGGGGCTGACGCTGCAATTCCTCACCTCGAGCGAGAACGTGAAGTTCTCGCGCTGGCAAGCGGATCTCGCCATTCGCCTGCGCAAGCCAGACAAAGGTGATTTCACGATCTCGAAGCTCACGGACGTGCGCCTGTACTTCTTCGAGCCTGCAAGGCGCAGCAACGGTGATCCGATCGTGTGCGCCTATCCGGACGAGCTCGACGCCATCCCCGAGGCGCAATTCCTGCGCGCGAAGCGGCTGAAGAATGCGCGCTGCGTCACCGACAACATCCGCGTCATGCGCACCCTGATCCAGTCGCATCAGGCGATCGGCGTGCTCCCCGAATATGGCTGCGAGGCGTTGCTCGCCGATCGCAGCCTGCGCGCCACTTTGCTCGCAAGGCGCCGCGACGTCTGGCTGCTGGTGCAAAATCATCTCAAACGCGATCCCGCAACGCGCCTGACGATCGAGTGGGTACGCTCCTGCTTCAGGGATTTCGCGCGGGAATGATTGATCAGCGCTTGACGAAGGTGAAGTTGCAGGGCCGCAGCTCGTTGCGTTTGCCGGTGCCGCGGGTGCGTTCGAATTGCGCGTCGATCGTGTACGCGTAGGCCGAGCCGGGAGCGGCATTGTTGACGGTATAGGCGCTCGGGCCCGTCGTGCCCCGCGCACTCAGCGTGGCCTTTCCATCCGCTGGAATTTGCCCCTCGATGGCCAGCCAGTTCACCTTTCCCTGGTCTGCATCCTCGGCGTGGAACGCTCCGTTCGCGATCGTGGCCGTGAGGCTCCTGGTATAGCCGAGCGCCTTGCCCGCATTCGCACAGCTGACGCTGACGTCCCATTTGCCGTCGAATTCCTTGCTCGCGACAAGCTTCGCGTCGGCTGTCGGGGCGAGCGCGGTTTTCTGTTTCAGGCCGTCGAGGCGCGCCCTCGCGAGATCGGCGAAGCTGCAGCTTGGAAACCGCGCGAGATGGTCTTCGAAGGCTGCGATGGTGCCGATCGCCTCGGCCGCCTTCCAGTGTGCCTCGGCGGCTGCACACGGATCAGGTCGCGGCGCAGCTTGAGGGGCCGCTGGGGCAATCGTCACCGACACTGGTCCGTTCAGATAGAACTTTCCGATGATCGACAGTGAGAGCTCCGGGAGCTGGGTCTTGCCGCTCGTCTCGTAGACGTCGCCGCTGATGTCGCGAAAGATATCGCCGATCTCGTGCGGCTCCTCGATATGCTTCAGGAACGCGGACGTATAGGGGCTGTTGCGGCCGCTTCCGTCCGCGGCCGTCTGCCCGGACTGGGTCGAGAACGACACGATCGTGCCGAGCGGCGCTTCGACTTTCGAAAGCCCGCGTCCGATCGATGCGGCGCGCGTCGCGCCGGCGGAACGCTTCAAGGTTTCGGCCAGCGGATTGTCGCGACAGGAGTCGAGCACCAGGATGCGCAGGTTCCTGGCCTGTTGCAGATCGTTCAGGATGTCATCGACGCGCACGAAGCGCTTCAGGTCTGCTTCGTCGGCGAGCACGGCGTCGATCGGCATCAGGTAGTTGACGCCGTTGTACTGCATCGCATGTCCACTGTAGTAGAACATGGCGACGTCGGCCCTGCCTGCGGCGCGCGCAAAGCGGATGGACAGATCCTGCATGTCGGCCTGGCGCAGGTCGATGCCTTTGATGACCTCGAAGCCGCTGCGCGTGAGCGCGGTCGCAACGTCTTCCGCATCGTGCGATGGATTGGCGAGCTGTGCCGTGTTGGCATAGGCGCCATTGCCGATGACCAGCGCCACCCGTGTCTCCGCCGATGCGGGACCCAGGCCAAGCCAGCAGGCGAGCAGGACGAAGTAAAACCTGCAAAGAGCACTCATGAATGCCCTCGGGGAAAACATCGAAAAATATCTTCCAGATTAACGCATGCTGGGCCGACATCAATGCCGACTCTGTGAAGCCGATCACAGTCGCCCGAGATTTGCGCGGGCAAGGACCGCCGACCAGTTGCTGGATGGCTGAGATCGGCCGCATCGACTCCATACATAGGAGGCCGTGCGTGACTGGTGAAATGGATTCCGGGCTCGCGTCGAGCGCCCCGGAATGACAACCCCAAACAAAAACCCCGGCATCGCTGCCGGGGTTTCGCATTTCGTGGTTTGCCTGAAACGGCTGGATCAGAAGTCCATGCCGCCCATGCCGCCGCCCGGGGGCATGGCGGGGCCGGCCGCGGCCTTCTTCGGCAGCTCGGCGACCATGGCCTCTGTGGTGATCAGCAGCGCCGCCACGGAGGAGGCGTTCTGGATCGCGGTGCGCACGACCTTGGTCGGGTCGATGATGCCCTTGGTGACGAGGTTGCCGTACTCGCCGGTCTGCGAGTCGAAGCCGTAGGCGTACTGATCCTTCTCGAGGATCTTGCCGACGATCACCGAGCCGTCTTCACCGGCGTTGATCGCGATCTGGCGAGCGGGCCAGGACAGCGCCTTGCGCACGATCTCGACGCCGGTCTTCTGGTCGTCGTTCTTGGTGCGAAGGTTCTTGAGCTGCTCGGTGGCACGGAGCAGGGCGACGCCGCCGCCCGGAACGATGCCTTCCTCGACCGCCGCGCGGGTCGCATGCATCGCGTCATCAACGCGATCCTTGCGCTCCTTGACCTCGACCTCGGTCGCGCCGCCGACGCGGATCACCGCGACGCCGCCCGCGAGCTTGGCGAGACGCTCCTGGAGTTTCTCGCGGTCGTAGTCCGAGGTGGTCTCCTCGATCTGCGCCTTGATCTGGGCCACGCGCGCCTCGATGTCGGCCTTCTTGCCGGCGCCGTTGACGATCGTGGTGTTCTCCTTGTCGATCATCACCTTCTTGGCGCGACCGAGCATGTTGAGCGTGACGTTCTCGAGCTTGATGCCGAGATCTTCCGAGATCGCCTGGCCGCCGGTCAGGATCGCGATGTCCTGCAGCATGGCCTTGCGGCGATCGCCGAAGCCCGGAGCCTTGACGGCCGCGACCTTCAGGCCGCCGCGCAGACGGTTCACGACGAGCGTGGCGAGCGCCTCGCCCTCGACGTCCTCGGCGACGATGATCAGCGGCTTGCCGGTCTGCACCACGGCCTCGAGCAGCGGCAGCAGCTCGTTCAGCGAGGAGAGCTTCTTCTCGTTGATGAGGATGTAGGCGTCGTCCATTTCAACGCGCATCTTGTCGGCGTTGGTGACGAAGTAGGGCGAGATGTAGCCGCGGTCGAATTGCATGCCCTCGACGACGTCGAGCTCGGTCTCGAGCGACTTCGCTTCCTCGACGGTGATGACACCCTCGTTGCCGACCTTCTTCATGGCGTCGGCGAGGAACTTGCCGATCTCCGCGTCGCCGTTGGCCGAAATCGTGCCGACCTGGGCGATCTCTTCGTTGGAGGTGACCTTCTTGGAGTTCTTCTGGAGGTCCGCGACGACGGCGTCGACGGCGAGGTCGATACCGCGCTTGAGGTCCATCGGGTTCATGCCGGCGGCAACCGCCTTGGCGCCTTCACGGACGATCGCAGCCGCGAGCACGGTCGCGGTGGTGGTGCCGTCACCGGCCGCATCAGCGGACTTGGAGGCGACTTCGCGCACCATCTGGGCGCCCATGTTCTCGAACTTGTCGTCGAGCTCGATCTCCTTGGCGACGGTGACGCCGTCCTTGGTGATGCGGGGGGCGCCGAACGACTTGTCGAGGACGACGTTGCGGCCCTTCGGGCCGAGCGTGACCTTCACGGCGTTGGCGAGGATGTCGACGCCGCGCAGCATGCGGTCGCGGGCGTCAACGCCGAATTTCACTTCTTTGGCTGACATATTGGTTTCCCTGAGTTGTCTTGGTCTCATCTCACCCTTGGCGAGGCGCCCGGCAGGCGCTCCTCAGGGGTGAGCGGTGCGAGCGGTTGAATTAGGCGGCCTTCTTCTTCGAAGCGGGAGCTTCGAGCACGCCCATGATGTCGCTTTCCTTCATGATCAACAGGTCCTGGCCGTCGATCTTGACCTCGGTGCCCGACCACTTGCCGAACAGCACGCGGTCGCCGACCTGGACGTCGATCGGGATCAGCTTGCCGCTCTCGTCGCGGCCGCCGGGGCCGACGGCGATCACTTCGCCCTGGGAGGGCTTTTCCTTGGCCGTATCGGGAATGATGATGCCGCCAGCGGTCTTCTCTTCTGCGTCGATGCGCTTGACCACGACGCGGTCGTGAAGCGGACGGAATTTCATGCAGTCCTCCTAAGCATTTGCACGAGATGGAGATTTTTGGGTTGTTAGCAGTCGATGCCCACGAGTGCTACGCAGGCGAAATGGAGATAGGACAGGTTTTTTACGGGAGCAAGGGCTTCTAGCAGAAAAATCAGCACTCAGAAGGCCTGTCTGCCAAAATCATTTTCCATCGTTAACCGGGCCCGCCCGGCTATTAGCAGGCATCGCGATCTGCTGCTAAAGCATTGAATTTCAACAACTTGTCAAACTTTTGGGCTTGAGATCGGTTGGCAGTATGCGTCACATTTCTCTCATGTGAGCGCATCTCCACCGGGTGGCTCTTTGGGGCAGTCCGAGTAAGCCACCCCTTGAATATGCGCTCCTGCAAAGGAGGCTGGCATGGGCTTGCGGGTTGGGGGTGTTTCCGACGACTTCCGGAGACAATTGCTGGGTTACGGGCTGACGACGGCGCAGATTCTGTATCGGATGCCGGATCATCCCTCGCTGCTCCAGACCTACATCTGGCAGAACTACGATCTGTTCCCGAAATTCCCGGCGCTGACGGATTTCCTCGCCTTCTGGGAGGAGAAGCTCGACGGTCCGCTCTATTCGGTGACGGTGGCGCACTCCAAGCTGATCAAGCCCGCCGAACTGCGCGCGGTCGACGGCGTGTTCAGGCTGAACTGAACGGCGCCGCAGAGTTGTAGGTCGGAGCTGTAGGGTGTGCAAAGGCGCGAATGCGCCGTGCCCACCATCACTCCGCGGTTGCGCTCGTGAGCGGTGGGCACGCTTCGCTTTGCTCACCCTACGATTTCGAAATTCTGTGCTAGCTTTTGCCTCCAGAACAAGAACGGGAGGAGACAATGGCCAAGCGGAAGGTGACCTCGCGCAGCGCGGCGCAATCAGCGGTGAAAAAGAAGTGGCACGGCCACAAGGTCGCCGCGCGGTCGTCAGCACGCAAAGCGGTGAAGACGAAAGCTCGCACAACGCCAGCCAAAACGCGCACCCGGCCCAAGCAGCACATCGCCGTCAGCCATCATCGTGAGGAGGATTTCAAAGCCGACGGCCTGCGCGCCTACGCGCAGTACCGCGATCTCGGCATTGCTGCGGCAACGCACGGTCTCGTCCAAGCCCACGTCATCCGCCTGCTGCCGCCTTGCAATCCGGCCGAGGTGTCAAAGCTCCACTATCACGACGTCGAATTCCAGATGGTCTACGTGCTCAAGGGCTGGGTGAAGACCTACCTGGACGGCCAGGGCGAGACGCTGATGAAGCAAGGCAGCGCCTGGACCCAGCCGCCGAAGATCAAGCACATGATCCTCGACTATTCCGACGACGTCGAACTGCTGGAGATCATCCTGCCGGCCGAGTTCAAGACGGTCGAGATCACGGCGTAAGCGTGCTAGGAATTCCGCCGTCATTGCGAGCGAAGCGAAGCAATCCAGAAATGTCTCCGCGGATGCACTCTGGATCGGTTCGTCGCGGAGCCTGTCATCCGGCCCGCCGGAGGCGGGACCGGGTGGCTCCGCGCAATGACGGTGCCTACGTCAACACCCCCACGATCGCGCCTATCAAACACGTCGTCAGCGTCCCCGACACGATCGACTTCAGCCCGAGCGCGTTGATCTCATCGCGCCGGTCCGGAGCCATGACGCCGAGGCCGCCGATCATGATGCCGAGGCTCGCGAAATTGGCGAAGCCGCACATCGCGTAGAGCATGATCAGGCGCGAGCGCGCATCGAGTGCGTCGGGGGCGAGCTTTGACAGATCGACATAGGCGATCAGCTCGTTGAGCACCGTCTTGGTGCCCATCAGGCTGCCGGCCGTGACGGCCTGATCCCACGGCAGCCCCATCAGCCAGCATACCGGCGCCATCACGAGTCCGAGCAATCGTTGCAGCGAGATTGCGGTGCCGCCGATGTTCGGCAGCAGCCCGAGCACCGCGTTGACCAGATAAACCAGCGCCACCAGCACGATCAGCATGGCGACGATGTTGAGCAGCAACTCGAGCCCTGCGGAGGTGCCCTTGACGATCGCATCCATCGTGCCGGAGGCGTGCATGTCAGGGTCTTCCAGCGAGCCACCGGTGAGCCGGTCGCTGGTCTCCGGCACCATGATCAGGCTGATCAGGATCGCCGCCGGCGCGCCGAGCACCGAGGCGATGACGAAATGCGCGGCCGCATCCGGGATCAGCGGCGCAAGCAGCGTCGCGTAGAGCACCAGCACCGTGCCGGCAATGCCGGCCATGCCGCCGGTCATCACCAGGAACAATTCGCTGCGGGTCATCTGCACCAGGTACGGCCGCACGAACAGCGGCGCTTCCACCATGCCGAGGAAGATGTTCGCCGCGGTCGACAGTCCGACCGCGCCGCCGACGCCCAGGGTGCGCTCGAGCAACCACGCCATGCCGCGAACGATCGGGGGCAGCACGCGCCAATAGAACAGCAGCGTCGTCAGCACGCTCATCACCAGCACGATCGGCAGCGCCTGGAAGGCAAGGATGAAATCGGCACCGGGTGCCTTGAGGTCGTAGGGCAGGGGGCCGCCGCCGACATAGCCGAACACGAACGACGTGCCGGCGCGCGAGGCCGCCGAAATCGCGCCGACCGCGTCGTTGATGGCGCCGAAGGCATGCGCGACGAACGGCAGCTTGAGCAGGACGATCGCAGTGAGGAAGGTGACGACGAGGCTGATTCCCGCCTGACGCAGCGAGACCGCGCGACGGTTCTCCGCCAGCGCCCAGGCGATCAACAGCAATGCGAAAATGCCGAGTGCTGATTGCAGTCGCAGCATGATGTCCCCAATCCCGCAATGATTATGGCAGCCGGGCCGATGCAAAGGCAATGCCGGGGCGCACCGGGCTCGACCGGCTGTTGACAAGACTTCCGGCCTCAGTCACGGCTCAGCGTCAACACCATTCGCGCGCGGCCACGGGCCTCGCCGAAAGAGAGCAGCTTCAAGAGCAGCCAATGTCCGCGAACCCGCCGGTCAGTGCCGGCGAACTCCTCAAGCACCCGCCATTCCTGTTTTTTCTGCTCTCGCGCAGCCTGTCGCGCTTTTCCAGCCAGATCGCGGCGGTCGCGATCGGTTGGCAAATCTACGATCTCACGGGAAGCGCCTTCGCGCTGGGCATGGTCGGGCTGGTGCAGTTCCTCCCCACAGCGCTGCTGGTGTTCGTCGCAGGCCACGCCGCCGACCGCTTCGAGCGCAAGCGCGTCGTCCAGCTCTGCCAGCTCGCGGAAGCCGCGACCGCGCTCTATCTCGCCGCGACCACCTATCTTGGCGCCATCGGCGAGGTGCAGATCTTCGTCGCCACCTTCGCGCTCGGCATCGCCGGCGCGTTCGAAAGTCCGACCACCGCGGCGCTGCTGCCGTTGATCGCACCGCAGGGCTCGCTCCAGCGGGCAACTGCGATTGCCAGCGGCGCGGCGCAGGTCGCGACCATCACCGGGCCGGCGCTCGGCGGCTTCGCCTACGCGGTCGCGCCGCACTTCGCCTATGGCGTGATGGTGGTGTTCTGGATTCTTGGCATGATCTTCACGGGCATGATCCAGCCGGGCCCGCAGGCGATCGCCAAGGACGCCGCGGACGACGACATCTACGCGGGCGTCCGCTTCATCCGCGGCAATCCGGCGATCCTCGGCACTATCTCGCTCGACCTGTTCGCGGTGCTGTTTGGCGGCGTCACCGCGCTGTTGCCGATCTATGCCCGCGATATTCTCCAGACCGGCCCTCTTGGTCTCGGCGTCCTGCGCGCCGCGCCTGCGGTCGGTGCGCTCTTGATGACCATGGTGCTGGCGCGCCATGCCATTTCGCGCCACGTCGGCATCAGGATGTTTCAGGCCGTGATCGTGTTCGGCATCGCCACCGTGGTGTTTGCGCTGTCGCAGTGGATGTGGCTGTCGGTGCTGGCGCTCGCGGTGTTGGGCGCCGCCGATACGATCAGTGTCGTGATCCGTTTCTCGCTGGTGCAGCTCTCGACGCCAGACGAGATGCGTGGCCGCGTCGGCGCGGTCAACTTCCTTTTCATCAACGCCTCGAACCAGCTCGGGCAGTTCGAGAGCGGGCTCACTGCGGCGCTGTTCGGCGCCATGCCGGCCGCCGTGCTGGGCGGCATCGGCACCATCGCGGTCGCGCTGTTGTGGATGAAGCTGTTTCCGGGCCTGCGAAAGGTGGAGCGGCTGGAGTAAAATAATACCTCTGGCGGCGGCCACGCCTACTGTGCATGGGGTTGTTTTTCGTTTTTTTTGGGCAGAGCCCGACGCTCTCCCCGCAAGCGGGGAGAGCGAAAGAACTTAGCCGCGCCCCACGAACGGCATCTTGGTCGCCATGACCGTCATGAACAGCACGTTGGCGTCCAGCGGCAGGCCGGCCATGTAGGCGACGGCATCGCCGACCGCCTTCGCGTCCATTCGCGGCTCGTGCTTCATCGTGCCATCGGGCTGCATCACGCCGGGGCCGGCGACCATGCGGTCGGTCATGGGGGTTGCGGCATTGCCGATGTCGACCTGGCCGACGGCGATGTCGTAGGCGCGGCCGTCGAGGTTGCTGGCCCTGGTGAGGCCCGTGATCGCGTGCTTGGTCGAGGTGTAGGCGGCCGAGAACGGCCGCGGCGCGTGCGCGGAGATCGAGCCGTTGTTGATGATGCGGCCGCCGCGCGGGTTCTGGTCCTTCATGATGCGGAAGGCGTGCTGGGTGCAGAGGAATGGGCCGGTGAGGTTGGTGTTCACCACCGCCTGCCACTGCTCGAGGCTGAGATCCTCGAAGTTCACCGGAGGGGCGCCCATGCCGGCATTGTTGAAGAGCACATCGAGGCGCCCATAGGTCTCCGAGACCTTGGCGAACAGCGCGGCGATCGAGCCGGGATTGGTCATATCGGCGGAGACGCAGAGGCTCTTTCCGGCAGGTCCAAGCTTTGCGGTGTCCTCAAGCATCTCGAGCCGGCGGCCGGCCAGCACCACGGTGAAACCGGCGTTCATCAGCGCCAGTGCGGCTGCGCGTCCGACACCGGTGCCGGCGCCGGTCACCACTGCGATCTTTTTCGCTTCGCTCATCGTTTCCTGCCTTTTCTTCTCTGTCAGGTTTTGGATTCTTTGTCGTTCTTGTAGGGCGGCCGCGGAATGTTTTGATGCGCCGCGCGTAAGGCCGCCGACCAGCGCGAGCGCAGGTCGTGGAAATAGGGCTCGCCCGCCTCGATGCGATGGTTGAGATCGGCCTCGCAGACATCCGTGCGTGCGACCAGAACGTCGATCGGGAGCCCCACGCCGAGGTTGGAACGCATGGTCGAATCCATCGAGATCAGGCCGGTCTTCAGTGCCTCATAGAGCTCGACGTCGTAATGCATGGCGCGGTCGAGCACCGGCTTGCCGTATTTGTGCTCGCCGATCTGCAGGTAAGGCGTGTCGGTGGTGCATTCGATGAAGTTGCCGGCCGGGTAGACCATGAACAGCCGCATCCGCGAGCCCTTGATCTGGCCGCCGAACAGGAACGAGACGTCGAAATTGATGTCTTCGGCCTTGAGCGGTGCAGCCTCGGTCAAATGCACAGCGCGGATGGCGCGGCCGATACGCTGCGTCGCCTGGAACATCGTCGGCGCGTTCATCAGCGTTTCGATGTCGCCGGTGTCGGGGTCCTCGAGACCCTCGGTGAGCGTCGACAGCACCGACTGGCTGATTGCAAGGTTGCCGGCGCTCGCAATCGCCATGATGCGGTCGCCGGGCTTGGAGAAGATGTGCAGCTTGCGGAAGGTCGAGACGTTGTCCAGCCCCGCATTGGTCCGGGTGTCGGCGATCATGACCAGACCTTCCCGAACCAGGATTCCGCAGCAATAGGTCATTTCAGTCCTCGAACGCGAACAGTTGCGCAAGACTAGTAGCCAATTTCGCGTGGCCCTCCAACCCCATTTCCCCCGGGGCCGCCGGCCCCGTGAAACCTTTCCTTGGTGCGCGCCGTACCGACCCGCTAGAAGGCAAGGGGAAGGGATGAGGAGGGGGAGATGAGAAAGCTGGTGATCGGCAGCCTGATCGCGGCTGCGCTGGGCATGACGAGCTCTGCGGCCATGGCCGGCCCATGGGAAGACGGTATGGCCGCCTATAACCGCGGCGACTATGTCCCGGCGATCCAGGTGTTCCGCGGCATGGCGAAGGCCGGCAATGCGAAGGCGCAAGGCATGCTGGGCGCGATGTATCAGCGCGGGCAGGGCGTGGCGAAGAGCTCGGCGCACGCCTTCATGTGGCTGAGCCTCGCTGCCTCCCGCGGCGATGCCAAGGCCAAGGCGGAGCTCAAGACCGTCTCGGCGACGATGACGACGCAAGACATGGCTCGCGCGAACGAGATGTTGCAGGCCTGCGAAGCATCGGACTACAGGAATTGCGAGTATTAGCACTACTTTGGCAGAATCGGTCTGCGCCAGTGTTTTTCAAGGAGTCGTTTTCGGCAGTGTGGACACCGTTGAGACGACGGCCGAAGGATGAGATCGACGATGGCGTGACGTACGGCGGGCATGGTTGGCTGAGGCGGAGGTCCGTTGATTCTTT